>SLHT01000238.1 GCA_007136055.1 Syntrophomonadaceae bacterium | reverse complement strand
TCTCTTCAAGTAACGGGCGGCCACTAAGATGGCTTTGTATCGTCCCTGAAAAACATGCCTGCCTGTTTGTGTCTTTTTTATAGCGCTGAGGATAGATTCCATTCACTGTGACCCCATTCACATCATTGGCGGTGGTGATAAAAGCGATAAGCGCAACAATGGTTGCCATTATTAAAGCGGCGGAGCCCAAACTTATTTCTGCGATATCGGCAACAGGTATCATGCCGGTAAAGACAGATAAATCAGTTTTTTGCTTTGAACATGTGGTAAGAAACAATACTTTTAAGATGTCTTTTATCCACTACTTCATAACCGAAGCGTTCATAGATTTCTACGTTTTTTTCATCTCCGGTAACTAAATATATTCCTGAAATATTGTTTTTGTTAAAATGTTGTTGGTGAAGGTGATCAAGAAGTTGACGACCGATTCTCTTGCCCTGATATCCGGGGTCTAAAGCTAATATCTCAAGGGTGCATTATTTTTTCGGTAAACTGGCAGGAGGTTTTATTGCTGCGAAGAGTGTGCGTGCTGCTTTAATGGCTGCAGGAATTAGCCTGAGCAGACGTGGCAGGTTTTTGATGATCAAAATAGCTGATTTAAACTTACTTTTCTTTACGTAAGGGGCAGACAGTGCGGTAACGCCTACAATCCTGTCCTTTTCTAGTGCAGTATATATAGGATCGCCTGAATCAAGATGAATAATATAAATAATTTTAACCGCAACTGCGTAAGCATTTTTTACCCCATGATGATGCAAAGCATTAGCAATATTATAATGGTCGGCCTAACGGTTATCGCAACATTCCTTATTAAATAGGCTGATGCCATAATAAGCAAAGATAAGGAAAGACAGTCTGACGTTTCACTTGTCTTGTCTGAATAATTTTTCAATAATAGCTTTAAAATAGCCGCTACAAGGATCGGGCCAATACCGGGAATAGTTTCTGAAACAAGTGGGTATGGTCGCTCAGGATCGGTTCGGAACTCTTCTAAGACTTGTTTAATCGCTCTTCCAGGATAGAAACCTGTTCTTCAATAAACGCGATGTGATCTTCTCCCGCTTAATATGGTGTCCACTAAAGCGGGGGAAGATCACATTAGATTCTACAATTAACATTTAAACAATTTATTGGACCTCAGAATGATTAGCACCCCTGCAGCAATTGCCAGCAGGGCGAGGATAACATCCGAGTAAGGGATGTTGATTTTTAATAACAACACTAATCCTGTTGCAATTTAACTAGCAAGCAATAAAAACCTCAAACCCTTTTTAAATTTCAGATGTTTGATTCTCCATACCGGATAATGCAAGAAAATTACTCATGGCATTATTTTACACAATGTTAAGGAATTTAAGAATAAAATAAACAACTACGATCAGAACGATTATATAAATAATGTTACGCATAATTATTGCCACCTCCTTAACTTAATTCATATGTAATGCACTCTCATAAATTTGTAGAACTTAGTTAATGCATCTAAGAATCATCACATATACTATTATCTTGCCGCTTGTAGTTGGTCTTTTTGATAGTGCTCATAAGCTTCCCATTTAATGAATATGTTTTGGGTAGGTCCATTAATATCAACAGATGAGAAGCTAATAAGAACTTCCGGCGCTTGAAAGTTTGTTTCCCCCAAATAATAATGCATGTAATAAATGTTGTTTATACCAAGTTCAGGGCCGAGGTCAGGTGTGCCTAAAATAGCCATTATCTCCGGGAAAAGCATTCCTGTCCTAACACCATATATTTCTTGTCCTGGCCCAATAATAATGTTAACGACAATATTATTGTCTAAGCCAGTAGGAGAGCAAAACTGAATAGACCCTTCTTTGAATCGGTAAAGAACATAGTTGTATGCCCCATCTATACTACTACGCCCCTGCTCATCCGGTTCTCCCAGCAACTGCTTAAGCTCGTCAAAAGTTCTCCCAAGAAGATTCATCACGGGATCATTTCCAAACTTATTAGAACTAAGATTCCCGGTGTTCTCGATTTGTTGCCGGTAAACATATACAGGTTGCTCCACAGATTGACTACCCAATAAGGTAAATGCCAAAATAGGTAGCAATAATAAGAATAATAGTAAGTGTTTGTATGCAACCAATGTATCACCCCTCGCTTGCATTATCTATATAATAGTTACATACTGCCGCCCTAAGATTCTTGATTTACTGGACAGCAGCTAAAATAAGCATCATCAATGATAATACCTTTTAACGATCGCGCCCTTTCTCAACTGCACTCAGATGGTCTTTCTGCTGCGTTCTTAAATCGTTTTCTAATTTTTTCTTCTCATCCTCTAAAGTGTTATGCGCTTTCGTAGCTGTGTCTTCACGTTCTTCCTGCTGGTCCTTTAACTCATTTTCCAATTTTTCCTTCTCATCCTCCAGAATTTTCACACGGTGCTGCAAATCTTTTTTGTGGCCGCGTTCACCCTGAGATTTCATATAATTATGGATGCCGCGAAAGATTCCCAGGGAACCCATAAACATTGCTCCTGCAAAAGCAGATCCAAGGATCAGCATAAAGAGGGTAAGGCTAACCTGGCCAAAAAGATAGTTCACAGTTACGATTTCATTGTTAATAATCGCCGCTACAACGATAACTAAGCCAAACAGCAGTGCCAACACAAGAAATATCATTCTCATTGTTGTATCTCCTTTCCGAAAATCAGCGCTTCAAACGGGCTGTTAACAAATTTTACGAAGAAATCAAACGGTTGCGCCTCTTACCGCGAGGTGAATGTAAGAGACGCAACCCTGCTTTCCCACAGAAAAGCAGTTGATCTGACCCCTCCTATTTATCTTGCTTTTTTATAATAACAAGTTTGATGCGAAGAAATCTATTAGCAATATTCCCAACATACAGCAAAATTAGAAATTTTTTAGCACAGGTGGACGGCAGACTGTGTTGTCTGACAACATGGGAAATGTTGCATCGTCGAGTAGGCATATCTAAATCTCTCCTTGTCGCCAACATTTGTTAGCGTGATTGATTTACTACCCCCCCTCATACAACCGGACATAAAGTTTTCCCTCATCCGGCTCTTCACCAATACTCACTTACACATTGCCACCAAGAACACAGAAGTTATGCTTGAGTTTTGTCTTCTGTGGCACGCTTCGTTATAAGGTCCAGTTTCGTTTTCATATCAAGCTACATCTCAGTGAATACAACCTTTCCCTGCATTAGCAGACAGCATATGTTTCCCCTTTCCTCTACGTATTGATGCTAACCCCTTCCCCCTGTAGAAGGCTTTCCCGCCCTCCGAGTACTATGGATTAGTCCGACTACCAGGCCACCTTCTCCGCCTTCTACTTTTGCGGTTGTCAGCGGATTACCCTCTAAAGGAGTAACCTGGTTCTCCCAAGTTCCTGACAGTTCCCTTTGTTATCATGCCATGGCCTCAGACCCCGGGGAGCAATGCCGCACTCGCCATCTCGCACAGCATTATTTTGCCTTCCAGTTCTTGCACACTGTCAGCTCTCCCAATGCGTCAGGTTTCGGGGCTCAATTCCTTCACTTTCGCTACGGCCTGATAACTCCCATCTACCAGCTTCATCCAGTCGGTCACCCTCCTGAATGTGGTATAGGTGCTAGGCTGGTGGCTAACCTTTGCCTAATCCGGACTTTCACCGGCAAGAACTGCCAAGCTTTGCTTGGCGCACGCAAGACCTGACCTCGTTATTTTTGTCAACCTAACGGGAAGGAACTTTACAAAACCTTGCCGAATATTAATATAATCTATTGTTCGAAAATAATAGCCCATTTATAACAAGGTAAAGCAGGATACTGTACATTATTTATACATAGATTTATTTACCTAATAACAGAAACATGCTCTGGCATCTAACAGAAAAAAAAAAAAAAAAATGGGGAGATAAGAATGATCAAAAAAAAGAAAGCTGATCCGCAAGCAGAGGGTTGTTTTAAGGTTGAACCCCAAAACTCTGCAAAGACAGAGATGAAAAAGGAAGCCTTTCCCATCATTGGCGTCGGTGCTTCTGCCGGCGGACTGGAGGCTTTGGAACTCTTTCTGAAGAACATTCCAAAAGATAGCAAAATAGCCGTTGTTATTGTTCAGCACCTGGATCCAACACGTAAAGATATGATGGTGGAGCTGCTTCAGCGGGTCACCACCTTACAGGTCGTACAGGTCAAGGAACAAACTCTGATCCAGCCGAATTGCATTTATATAATTCCACCAAATAAAGATATGTCTATCTTTCACGGGACATTACACCTTTTTGAGCCATCAGCGCCCCGCGGACAACGCCTGCCTATTGACTTTTTTTTCCGTTCCCTGGCTGACGATCAGCAGGAGCGAAGCATTGGAGTAATACTCTCAGGCATGGGCACCGATGGAACATTAGGTTTAGCTGCAATAAAAGAAAGAGGCGGAGTGGGTTTTGTACAGGAACCGGCCTCAGCTAAATTTGAAAGCATGCCTATTAGTGCAATTGAGGCTGGCCTGGCTGATGTTACTGCACCGGTCGAAGAACTGCCGGCAAGAATCCTTGCTTATCTCCATCATAAACCTTCCTTCAGCAGCTCCGAGTCAGTCCATACAGATAAAACCGAAACTTCGCTTGATAAGATTAT
>SLHT01000279.1 GCA_007136055.1 Syntrophomonadaceae bacterium | reverse complement strand
GTAAAAGTTAAGTAACGGGCTATGCTAAAAGTGGGAACCAGATCGGCTCCTGAAAAACCAATAAAAAAGTTTAGGGCAAAAGGTAAAACCACGAAGTATGCAAATGAAGTCCCCAACCCGAATAATATATACATCACAAAGGTTAGTATAACAGCAGCTTTTTTTGCCCTTCCTACCAGCTTCATGGCAATAGCAAGCAGCTGGTAGAGAATGATGGGCAAGGCAACTGCCGCGCTGGTGACGAAGGCCAGGCGCAGATTAGCCAAAAGCGCTTCGGAAGGGGTTAGAAAGACAAGCTGTAAATCTAGCCCTTCCGAATCCAGACCCTCATAGGCCAGGTTAGCAGGCATAATCAGAACTTGCCTGATTAAGTCGGCAAAGGCAAAACTGACAACAGCAAAAACAAAAACGGTGACAGTAATTATAATCAGGCGGTTTCGCAGCTCTTCCAGGACAAGAAGCATGTCTTGCTTTTCCATATGTGACGCTGTGTCCTCCCTGGCTTTTACTCGAATATAATTTCCTGTTCCTCGCTGTCGGCACTGAAATACTCGAGGTAAGCCAAGGCATTCTGGTAAATGGAACTTTCCTCGCTTTCCTGTTCCAGGATTTCTTCGAGCATATCTTTGGCGGCGGCAGCTTCTCCCCGGTATTCGCCAAGCAGGACTGCATAGTAGAAACGTTCTTCGTTATCAGGCATTCCTGAACCGACTCTTGCCTCAAGGTACTCTTCTAGCCACTCAGCCTCTTCCTCCATAAGCTCTACTTTACCGGAAACCATCAGGAGTTGAACCAGAGAGAGGTGGAGCCTCGGATCGGGATCTTCACGAAGTAGCTCCTGCGCGGCCTCAATCTCAGCATCAATTAGCGCTTCCTTTCCTCCCTGTTCAATATAGAGGTTAATCAATTCAAGACGGTAGGTCGGATTTAACGGATCCAGTTCGACCAACGAAGAAAAAACAGAAACCAGCTTCTCCTCATATTCTTCTATGGCTTCCTGATCATTAAAGAAAACCTGCTGAACTATAGTTAAATAGCGATAGTTTTCGGCAAGTTCCAGCAGCAAAGCCTCACTGACTTCACCTTCCTGAATTTGTTCTTCGAGGCGTTCGACTTCGCTTTCATAATAATCAAGGTAATCTTCAGGTTCAGGTTCTGCCTGCTGTTCGTTTAAAGGCGTTCCCCCGCCCCCGACAGCCTGACCAATATATGCTCCTACCAGTGAAACTACCATTCCTAAAGCGAGGATAGCCGCAACAATACCTGCCCATCGCTGATTTTTTAAATCTCTGGGTCTCGCTTTTTTTCTCGCCAACATTAATCCCCCCGGTTTTTTAAAATAACTCTACCTGATCTTATTGTAGACCTGTTTTCAGCTTGTTTTACATAACGGGCATGCCGCGCCACGCCCCGGAATAACTTTTCAGACCTTGTTAAATTCAACAGCCGTGACACAGCTAATTGTCTAACCTGACCAGCAGACGCCCACAGTTTTCACAATACACCATAGCTCCCGGATTGTAAAGATGACCACGGTGCGCAGAGGAAATAAAAACCCGACAACCGCCGCAAATATCATCTTCCACTTTAGCCAGGGCCTCCCCCTGGTGTTTTTCAGCGAGCATATTATATTTGTTGATATATTTTGTTTCGATTTTTTCTACAAGTTTAGCGCGGGCTTCTTTCAGGCTTGCCAACTCACTTTTAAACCGGTCCAGATCCTCTGCCAGGGTAGCTTCTTTATTTTCCAGCTCCTGCTTGCACTTATCCAATTCTGCTACCTTCTTTTCAAGCAATCCTTCCTGTTCTTCAATAGATTCCATGAGGATTAATATATCATCCTCTGTTTTTTTCTTGTCTGCTGCAAGCAGTTCCATTTTACGCTGCATCTGCTCCAGTTCCTTTATACTTGACACCGTACCGCCGTACATAGTATCGCTTAGCTCTTTCCTGTCGTCGACAATTTTCTGAGCGCGCATCTCGAGGCTTTTCAAAGTCTTGCTGTTATCTTTTAGCAGGCTTTCTTTTTCCGAAAGTTCCCTTTTCAGTGCTTCAAACTCTTCAGCTAATTCTTTAACCCCGCTAAGTGCAGGCGCTTCTTCTATTTTTTGCTCTAACGCTCTAATGGAGAGATCTATTTCCTGTAAGTCCCATAACAACTTAAGCTGCATCTATAAACATCCTTTCCTTCTATAATATTGCCCTGACTATTAAAAAAGCTCTTTAATACGCCGCTCATGTTATTATTAATCTAATAAATTTACTGAATCAAAATAGAACTCGCTGCCTGAACAGGACAGGGCGCACCCAAATTAAAAAAGGGTAGGTTTTCACCTACCCCTTAAAGACTAACTCCATTTTGCTCCTTCCGAAGTTTGCAGGCAAACCTCGGTTCCAAAGCTATCGGCTTGTAACTTTCTTTCCAGGTATTGCCTCAGGTAATCAAGCCCTGGTTTTTCAGTGGCATCGTGTCCGGCATCAATTAGCGCCAGCCCCAGCCCTTCAGCCTGCTTAAGGTCATGATACCGAAAATCTCCCGATATCAGAATGTCAACTTTTTGGCGGACAGCATGTTTAATTATAGAGCCGCCGCTTCCGCCGCAGAGAGCAATCCGTTTAAAAGTACTTTTGCCTGCAGTCCAATAACGGAGGTTATCAGCACCTAAACGGTTGCGGCATAATTGAATAAGCTGCTGCGTTGAAAGTGGTTTTTCCGGTTCCAGAACAAGCCCCAGTCCGATTTTCTTTCCCTCTAAATCAAGCGGATAGAGATCGTAAGCCACTTCTTCATAAGGATGCACCCTTTTCAAAACTTCGATAACAGCACCCCGCCGGAAAACCGGCAGGATAGTTTCCAGGCGCAGTTCATCAGCTTTTTCGAGCTGCCCTCTTGTCCCAATATAGGGGTCTGTTCCTTCACCGGGCATAAAAGTACCAGTTCCCCTGACCTGAAAAGTACAATGGCTGTAGTTGCCTATCTGCCCTGCTCCTGCTGCAGAAAGAGCATCACGAATCTGCTCCTCGCAACCAACAGGTACAAAGACAACCAGCTTGAGCAGATCCTCGCTGCCGGTCACCTCTAACACCTCAGCCTTTTCAGCCGGTAAGCCAAGGGTTTTTGCCAGCTGGTAACTAACCCCCCCGGGGGCAACATCATAATTTGTATGAGCGCTGTAAATATTTATTCTTTTCCTGATTGCCTCGGCAATTAAGGCTCCCGCAGGCGAATCTTCATTAATCGAGGAAAGCTGGTGATAAAAAAGCGGGTGATGGGTTACCAGCATCTCAGCACCTAAGAAAGCTGCTTCTTCAACTGCCTCGCGATCCGGATCAAGGGCAACAAGTATTTTTGCAACCTCTGCATCAGGATTGCCAAGCTGCAGGCCGATTGGATCACCCGGCAGGGCAATTGATTGGGGCGCCAGCTCTTCCAGGTAAGAAATGATCGTTTTCACGGTCGATCGCAATTATCTCACATCCTCTTAACAGCTCGCAGTTATCTGCCTGCGAAATACTTCCATTAACTGCTTGCATACCGGGCCGGGAGCGGAAGCTTTAAATGGTTTTCCGTTAACAGCCCTCAAAGGGTTAACTTCCATGATCGTTGAAGTGAGCCATGCTTCTGATGCTGTTTCCAGTTCCTGCAGGTTGAATGCTTCTGCTAAAACAGGTATCGACAAATCTTTCAGGATGTCAAGAACAATTTCCCGGGTGATTCCGGAAAGAATCAGGTTGGTCGCTGGATGGGTTCTTACTTTGCCTTCAATAACAGCAAAAACATTGGAGCGAGTTCCTTCTGTTACAATGCCACCCTGGCGGTATAAAATAGCTTCAACGGCTCCCGCTTCTGAAGCTTTCTGCCGTGCCAGCAGGTTCGGCAGCAGGTTGGTGGTTTTAATGTGACAGTTCAACCAGCGCTCATCAGGCAGGGTTATGCCCTCCTGCGGTTCAATAGCGTCCAGGTCAGAAACAGGTTCAAGTTCCCGCACATACATAACCATGGTCGGAACGGCATCGTTGGGAAAAAGATGATCCCGCCTGGCGCTACCCCTGGTTATCTGCATGTAGATATACCCTTCAAAGCAGCTACTTTTTTCAATCAACTCCGATACCGTTTTCGTGATCTGATCAACTGAAAAAGGCAGTTCGAGCTTTATCGCTTCAGCGCTTCTAAGCAGTCTTTGCAAATGGGCATCAAGGTAGAAGGGTCTGCCCTTGTAAACCCTGATCACTTCATAAATACCATCACCTAACAAATAACCGCGGTCTTCGATAGATATTTTTGCTTCAGAGAGATCGCTAAAGGTACCGTCTATCCAGGCAATGTTCTGCATGCTTCATCAACTCCGCATTTTTTTGTATGTTTAAAGGTAGCATAATTTTGATATTATGTCCATGAAACGCCGGATTACAGGCCCATAAAATATTATCCTGCTTTTCTGCGCATTTTTCTGCGTCTGACAAAAAATACAATTGCTGCCATCAGAACAACAAGAATAAGGATCGGCCAGGCAATAAGCGGTATAGTCCAGGTCGTATTAATCCTTCCGGCGGTGGTGGCATAATAGGGGTCCACCTCTGGAAGGCCGGAATCTCCTACAGGCTGATTGGCAGCATATTCTAAAATAGTTGCCCAAACCTTCAACTCTTCATCATTTACACGGACAATTAATTTATCGACTTCATCAACATCAACAGGGTTACCATCCCGATCTTTTAATATAATCTCAAGTTGGGGTAAAAGCTCGCCAATCATTGGTAAAAATGAAACATGATAAGAATCAGTGATCAGGCAGTAGAGGTCATCATCGCCCCTTTTAATGGGGACATAAAGCTCATCATCATCACCCTGCCTGCCTTCACCAGCATAACGCTCGACGCTCGTAACCGCCCGGGTAGTGGGAAGGGGTTGATCAATAAAAGGTATTGTAAAAAGAACCGCGTTCTGTGGATTATACTCATAGCGCAAACCGGAAAACTGCAGATAGTAAGTATCAGTCATCATCTCGGAGAAAAGCGCAGCTACTTCGATGAACCGGTATACTTCTTCCCCGGTCAAATAAACAGCAACAATGGGATAACCTGCAGAGCCATCCGGCCCAATGCCAAGGCCAATCAGCTTAGCTAAATCGTAAACTGATATTTTGCCCAGGGCATGAGGCATCGTGCCGGGATTAACACTGCCCCGGATTGTACCGTTAGCCTGTACTGCAAAGTCAGCCCTGTGACCTATTTTCTCCCAGGTTACCAGGCGCATGGCGTCAGTGACAAAGTTGCCGAAAGGCGATTCCTGCTGGGGTGGATAATTGGGAATTTCAAAATCTGCGATTGCTACCGTATCGAGAACATGCTGGAAAAGTCCGTCTGTTTTTTTAGCAATCAGCGTATTTAGTTCAGCAGTATACTGTTCAATTAAAGAATCAACATCAGGATCAAGCGGATAGCTGTAATCAAGGGAGAGAAGATATGGTTCATTATTTTCGTCATTTCGGACGCGAACCTCACCAGTTGAGGGATTGAAAGCCAATTCAAGCTGCCCCAGGTATCTGAGCAGCGAATCAGCCTGGACGATAACAGTGCCGTTTTCAATCACCGGTTCATACAGAGCCGTATGACAGTGTCCGCCGACAATAACGTTAATACCGGAAACATCTTTAGCCAGGTCCCTATCTTCATCAACCCCGGAATGGGTAATAGCCACGATCATCTGGGCCCCCTGCTGCTGCAGCCGATCAACCATTTCGCGTGCCGCTTCGTGCTGGTCGGTAAACTCCACCGGATCATGCGGAGCGGTAACAGAAACAGCGTCTTTGCCGATTAGCCCGAAAAGGCCCACTTTGAGTCCGTTATCAAGCTCTATGATATGGCTTTCTTTATAGAGCCCTTCACGAACCAGGGGGTGCTCGGAAGGAGCTGTTGTATTTGATGCCAGAACTACCGTTTGCTCGTGGGCGGCAGGATACCCCGCCTTTTTAAGGTAATCAGCCAGTATATCCGGCCCGTAATCATATTCATGGTTGCCAATGATCACTGCATCGTAACCAATTCTTTGTTTTAATTTTAATTCAGGAGCAAAACCCTCGGGAACAAGCCAGCTGTAGGGTGAACCACCGATATAATCGCCGGCATTAAGAAGTAAAACCGTTTCACCGGCAGTATCTTTCCGCGATCTGATCTGATCTACAGCAGTAGCCAGGCGCCCATAGCCGCCAAGGGTCGGATTTTCTCTCTCCGGATGAAAATCAACTGCCGGCGAATGCGGTATCAGCGCACCGTGTTCGTCATTGGTATGCAGGATGGTCAGGTAGAATTCATCTTCAGGAGCAGCATTGGCCACTGTAGTCAAAATAAAGAATACAAATGTGCCAACCAGTAAGAAACAAGCAAAGCTTGGAAATACTTTATGGCGAATCGAAGCCCCGAACAGGCAGTTCATATCAACACCCCTTTAATAGATTAGAAGCTTTTATTATTTATCTGGTTTATCGGTTTTGCAATTTATTTTATCACATGCAATTTATTACGCGAACTTTTTTTCCGGAAGAAAGGGCAGCGGTTCAAGGTAGATATCGATCAAGCCTCCGCAGGCCATGCCTTCGTCCGCTGCTGCATCGGCAGTCAGGTTCAGCTTTGTTAAACCAGGTTTGCCGCTACCTAAACATTGTAAGGCTTCGCGCCGCACCTCCGCCTCGGCACAACCGCCACCGATAGTTCCTTTAAGTGTTCCGTCGGGATATACAATCATCTGTGAGCCTGTTTTACGGGGAGTAGACCCCCGCGCCCTGATGATCGTAGCCAGCGCCGCTTTACTGCCTCCTTCTTCCAAACGCCCTAGCTCTTGAAATACTTCATCCTGAAATGCTTCACCGCTGCTGCTGCAGCGCCTGATTTTGGTTATTTCAGCCAGTATACTTAAAGCAATCTCGGCTTCGGTAACAGCCCCGATGGGAAGACCAATTGGCGCACGAACTACTGCCAGCTTTTCTTCCGCATAACCGGCAGCGGCCAGGCTTTCAAACTGCGCAGCAACCCGCCTTCTACTGCCGATCATGCCGATATAAGCCGTCTCTCTTTCAAGCGCTTTTTCCAGGCAAAGACGATCGTACTGGTGGCCGCGGGTGACAATCACTATATAATCGGAGGGGCCTGGTTCAATTTGATTAAAAGCCCGTTCAAAGGGCTGACAGATAAGGCGGTCTGCATCGGGATGAACATCTTCACCGGCAAAAGAAGGACGATCGTCAACCACAGTAATTTCATAATCAAGCTGCGCAGCCATCCTAGTGAGGGCCGCGCCAACATGTCCCCCGCCAAAGATAATCAGGCGCGGAGAGGGATTTAAGCAGTGAACAAATAATATATCCACCTCCGGGCGCCTGGTAGGACTGGAGCTTAAATCGATAACATCACTTTGACCTTGTTTAATTAGAGGCCCGGTTAAAAAAAACACTTCTTCTGTCAGCTCATCTTTTAGTCCGCTGTATACTACCCTGTTTTCGGATACGATTATTTTTCTGCCCACCAGAGAAGGGTTCCTCTCGGCAGATATTACTGTAATAAGCGCCGCTTCCCGGCCGGAACTGAGCAGTTCTTTGATTTTTTTGTAAACCGCCATTATTGCTGCCTCCCTTAGCGCAAAACACTGCCAATGCCGGCTAACGCTACTCCCATAATTTCATAGTCCCTTTTTCCATCAGGTTGACATGCATATCGTAACCGGCCCGCAGGTTCTGGCTGATATGCCCCGAGGAAGATTCGGTAATATAGCGATGCAGGTAATCACGATAATCAGGATGAGCACATTTATCGATAATTGTGCGCGCTTTTTCTTTCGGACCAAGGCTGCGCAAATCGGCCAGCCCTTGTTCTGTAACAAGAACCTGGACTGAGTGTTCACTGTGATCAGGGTGGCTGACCATCGGCACCACTGTTGAAATCCGACCGTCTTTTATTGTTGAAGGAGACATAAAAATTGACAGGTAAGCGTTGCGGGTGAAATCGCCGCTTCCACCGATACCGTTTACAATATCCTTGCCGCAGATATGGGTTGAATTGGCATGGCCGTTTAAATCAAACTCCAGGGCCGTGTTTATAGCAATAACTCCGAGGCGACGAATAATACCGGGGTTGTTAGAAAACTCCTGCGGACGCAAAACGATCCGCGGTGTAAAAAAGTCCATATTATTATAGATACGCTGCAAGTTTTCATCTGAAACCGTCAGGCTACAGGTACTGGCACCCAGAAGATGTCCCTTTTCCATCAATCCGATCAGGGAATCCTGGAAAACCTCCGTATACATAAAAAAGTCAGGCACATCGGGATCGTCTCCCAGAAACGACATCACGGCATTGGCAATATTGCCCACTCCCGCCTGCAGAGGCAGGAATTCAGGAGGAATCCGCCCCGCCCGCATTTCGTCAAGCAAAAAGTCAACTACCTGGTGGGCGATACGCCTGCTAATCTCGTCAAGCGGATTCATCGGATCAATACCGTCAGGTTCATTGTTATCAATTACGGCAACAATTTTTTTCGGATCCACATAAGCATAAGGCAGGCCGATCTTGCTCAGGGGGTGGTTAATCTGAATCGGGCTGCGGTGCGGAGGCGGCGGCATCATCGTGATATCGGCCATCTCGCTTAAGCGCACCGAATGGTAACGGTTCAGCTCAATAATTACTTTTTCGGCACTGCGCAAAAAGGTTGGGCTTGCCCCAATAGAAGTTGGCAGGTAAACACGGCCATCAGATGTTATCTCAGCTGCTTCAATTACAGCCCAATCTACGTTACCGAGAAATCCGAACTGGACTGCCTGTGGCAGATGAGACAAATGCATATCAGTAAATTCTATTTTCTGTTCGTTGATCAGCTTACGCATTGCTTTCGACGATTGATAAGGTGCACGCCATGCCACGGCTTCTGCTTCCGCTAGGAGATCGTCCAGCCGGCCGGTGGAAGCGCCGGAAAGCACGTTTATTTTAAACGGTTCCCCTTTAGCATGCAGTTCCCTGGACTGCCTGGACAGGGCCCGTGGAATAGCCTTTGAAGCTCCAGCGGCAGTGAACCCGCTGAAAGCAACAGTCTGCCCGTGTTCGATCATCGAAGCTGCTTCTTCAGCAGAAACCCGTGGAAAATAAATCGGACTCATAGTTAAAGACACCTCCTATTTGCGAATCAGAAAAGGGTGGATACTTTTACAGGTAAGGACTCTCCAGAACCATTCCATCGGACCGTAATTGAACATTTTAAACCATAAATTGCTCCAGAAAATCTGAACGAAGTATGTACCCAGTGTAATTAAGATCCCCTCTGCGAACGATATCGATTTCATTGATTCTTTCCGAAGATTGAACCGGGGCTAAGCCGTGTTCTGTCATTACCTAAACCCCCTGAAATTCAAAAAGTCTGCTTTTCATTATTTGCTAAAGCAATAACTCATTATATTACGACAGGGTTTTATGTTCAACAAAAACCGGAAAAACCGGCTTGATAATACTTTTCTAAACAATTAAAGCCTTTTTACAGGTTTCGTTACATATTTAAGGCAAAGAAACCTTAATTACTCCACCGCCCAGGACTTCTTCCTTACGATAGAATACGGCAGACTGCCCGGGGGAAACTGCTTTTTGTTTTTGGTCAAAAATAAGCCGGGCGCAGCCTTCCTGCGGAGGATAGAGTTTTGCCGAAACTGCCGGGGCACGGTAGCGGACTTTCACTTCAATTTCCAACGGTGATTCAGGAACTTTACCCGTAACATAATTCAATTTCTCAGCCAGCAGGCCGCTACTGTAAGTTTCCTGCTCAGTACCAACCACTACCCGGTTATTTGGCGCATCGATTTTAACAACGTACAGGGGGTCGGGAGAGGTTAGGCCAAGTCCTTTACGCTGGCCTATCGTGTAAAATGCTATACCCCGGTGACTTCCCAGGATCTCCCCGCCAGTTGAAACAATATCGCCGGGGCTGGTTGCCTCCGGGCAGATTCGCTCCATGAATGAACGGTAGTCATTGTCGGGAATAAAACAGATCTCCTGGCTTTCATCTTTAGCGGCTACTTTAAGGTTTTTATCCCGGGCTATACCGCGGATTTTCTGTTTGCTTTTATCCCCAAGAGGAAAAACCGTGGCAGAAAGCTCATCCTGTCCGAGCATATAGAGCATGTAACTCTGATCTTTCTGGGGGTCGATACCCCTGAAAAGCTTGTAACATTTTTCTTGAGAGTCGTAACTGGAACGCACATAATGACCGGTTGCCAGCAGGTCTATACCCAAACCCATAGCCTTCTGCAGCAAAGCAGAAAACTTTATGGTACGGTTGCATTCAACACAGGGGTTAGGTGTCCTGCCGCGGAGGTACTCGGCGGTAAAATTACAGACAATATTTTGATAAAAGTCTTCTTTCATGTTAAAAACATAATGTGGCACATCGATCATGGCTGCTACGCTGCGGGCATCGGAGACGGCATCCCGGGCACAGCACCCCTTTAAACTTTCATCGGCCTTCTCCTCGGCAAACGGATCAACCCAAAGGCGCATCGTTACCCCAATTACTTCATATCCGGCCTCTTTTAAGAGCAGGGCTGCCACGGAGCTGTCCACACCGCCGCTCATTGCCACCATTACTTTTTTCCCTCTACCCGGCCTTGACATCTAAGACCACGTCCTGTTTGATAGGTTAGGAGTTCCCTTCATATCTCATCAAAGAGCCCATTACGTCCGGATTTTCACAAATGGAATAAACTGTATCCCGCACAATATTGTCGGCATTAAAAAACCTCCCAGTTTTAAGGCCCTTGGTACCTTATGATTTCTTTAAAAACTTTCATTATCCTTTATCTTCAATTATAGTGGTAATAACAAATCACTACCTGCTGCTTTATTCAATTGCCAGCCGCACAGCATTTAACCCGTTTTTCATTGACATCTCCAGAACCCTTTGCTGCCAGGCAATAAAAAAACACCGGGAATTATTAATTCCCGGTGCCGAATGTTTAATGGACTTATTCCTGTAGCGGTATTTCAGTTTCGGCTCCTGTCGCAACAAACTCAACAGGCAAACCAGGATCATCGATCATGGCCAGGTCAAAAGGATACGTAATGACCTGGGCAACCATTTCATCTTCACCTGGTTCCGTAAAATGAGCAGTTACAATAACCTTATCATCATCTTCTTTTATTTCGGTTATCTCTACTGCATAGCCGGCGGTCGGTTTTTCACCATAAGTTACCAGCAGGTACAAGACTCCCTCATGTTCTAAAGTCTTTGCAGCAAATCTTTCTTTGGATTGCTCAATCCACAACTCAACCTCAGCGGGCAAGTGATCCGGCGGTTCAATTTCTTCCGGTTCCGTTACCTCTTCGGGATCGTCCGGCTCAAGCGGGTCTACAGGCTCGTCACAGCCCGTTAGGACAAAAAATGCTGAAGCCAGCATCAAGACAAAAAATGCTTTCATAAACATTACTTTTACCCCCTTTATTAAATGATATTTTCAAAGCCTTCACTTCCATTAAAGCCTTTATTATTAAGACAACCTGGAACCACTTTTAGTTCAATGCTGAATGTAGTATGATTATGATTAAAGGGGGCACTAAGGTGATTAAACTGCTACCAGTTTTAGCCATATTAACTCTGGGTTTATTTATAATCCCTGGCTGCGGGCAAGGCGACGTTTCAGCCCCGGAATCTATAATATATGAGCTGCCGGGCTGAATTGTCGGTAATTATACCGGGGCACTGGAAAAAGGGTTACCTCATGGAGAAGGAACCTGGGATAGCGTTGAAGGCGGCCGGTATGATGGGTCCTGGTCCGAGGGCCAATTTGAAGGGCAGGGAGTATTTACCTGGCCAGACGGAAGAGTATATTCAGGTGGCTGGAAAAATGGTTACCAGCATGGTCATGGAATTCTAACCTTTCCCGACGGTGAAATCATTGAAGGGACCTGGAAAGAGGGACGTTCGGTCAATAAGTAATGCAACAGAATGGACAATAATTCTACAGGAGGTATGGATATGCATGCTTTTGAAAGGCTAAAGCCGATGAGTATGCTTTTAGGAATTGTTTTATTAGTAGTAGGCGTAGTATTTCTGGCTGCTCCCGATAGAGTAACCGAATTCCTTGCTATTCTTGTAGGGGCATCTATAACAGTCTTCGGCATTTTCAGAGTAATGACAGTCGTTGCCATGTGGAAAACTATTGTAAACAGGAACCTGTTATTGACCTTTGGAATTGTAACTATGGCCATAGGCTTTTTCCTCCTTTTTAATCCTGAAGTTACAATAGCCATTACCGGCGCAATTCTCGGTGTATTTGCGATCCTGCTGGCAGTTGACAGATTCGTTACAGCAAACAGGTTAAAAAGAGAAATCAACGTTCTGCCTACAGTTGTTTCCGGCCTGATTCATTTAGCCTTCGGGATCGGTATGATTTACTCGGCTATTATAGTATTTGCGATAATCATTGTCCTAATCGGCATCTACCTGCTGATTGCCGGAGTCATGTTCATTCTTTCAGCCCTGTTCTTTCATGACTTTTAATATCTTAAGCCTGATGCTGAACCACCAACTATAAAGATGGTTCCATCAACGGCCCTGATAATCTCGCGATTTTACTGACCGAAAGCCCTTCCTACCTCTGTATTTTTTAGCTGCCGAACGGGGAATACGACTGGGCAGAATCACCATTTAAAGGCTTTGATCACTGTGTTACTCAACAGCGTATGCCCGGCGGAGCTTTCCCCAGTTCATTTGAACAGGCCGAAAAGGGAACCTTTTTAGATTTAATGCCGGAATTATTAACCCTGATGTCCCTCTATAAAAAGATTATCAAGTACTTCGATGTTACACCCGGCTCCCAGATTACCTGGACTACCTGCAGCGGCATCATTAACCGCTACAAGAAAGAAAAGGGAGAATCCGGGGTAAAACATATATTTAAATTGGTCAGAAGGTTTGATATAATGGTAATTGTAGAAATATCAATCGTTCCCCTGGGTACAGGCAGCACCAATTTGAGCCCTTATGTTGCCGCCTGCAAGAAGTTCCTTTCAACCGGGGTGCGCAGAGAGTAAGCACCAGTATTAAAATAGACGATCGCAGGGACCGACAGGGTACAATAGAACAAAAGATTAAGTCGGTGGAAGAAAAACTGGAGGCTAATCAATGAGCATTCATAGCTTAATTGACAATTTGGCCGTTGGTACAGGCGCTCTCTTTATGCCGAAGTACTACCGTGAAGGACATGAATCCGTCACAATTGCCGAACACTTAAATAATATAAGTATGAACCTTTCAGATGTTCAGGGTGAAGGTGACTATGAAGTCGGTGCTGATACACTGGCTGGTGTTTTAAATGCTGCCTTTCGCATAGCCAGATGGACGGACGGCAAGCAGCCCACTGTTATCTACCACCACGGCGCTGCTGAAACTCCCTTTGATTATGGTTTTAACAGGATATTCCCGACCCCAAAAATGGAAATACCGGCAAACCTGATCCTGATCAGGGCTCCATTCCACAGAAATATGAAAGACTTTCAGCAGGGAATTCGGACCCTCAATAATGTTGCAGCAATGCTTGCTGTTTCCGTTCGTTTAATTGAGCAGCTGGTTCAATATCTCCGCCGGGAAAGTACAGGCAAAGTAGTGGTAGCGGGAACCAGTATGGGCGGTTTTATAACCAACCTGCATCATATCCACTATAACAGCGCCGACTATTATACCCCTCTCCTGGCAGGGCTGGCCATGGATGACGCCTATTTATATTCAACTTACAGTAAGGCAGTCGCCCGGGCGGCTAAAGATAACCCGTCTGCGATAAAGAGCGTTCTTAATTTTGAACAGGATTTTGCAAAAGTGGATAACAGCAATGTATTCCCCCTGCTGGCAATCTATGATACTTTGATCAGGTACGAACAGCAGAAAAAATCATATGGCATTCTGCCGGTGGAAACAATCAATAAGGGCCACACCACCGGGGCACTGGCCTATAAGGAATTGAGGGAACATATTCTAAAGCCTCTGCAAAGTCAGGCTTAATAGCTGCTGATAACTTATTCGCCAAGTGGCAAATGGGGTCACCCAAAGGGGTCAGGTCTTGCGTGCGCCAAGCTTCACTTGGCGCACGCTCCGACACGAATCGCATAACATTCATTGAAATTCGGCGAACAGACAAATAAACCCTCTAACCGCTCTGCGGACCCAACACAAAGCGGGCTCCTACCGACAGGAAACCCGCTTTGTAAAAAATAGTCTCTTCATAATCCTGGCTCAAGCCCGTTAAATATACCCAGTTGTATCAACTAAAACTTCTTATCTTTATTCCGAACGTCGCTATTTGCCGGCTCAATAACTGCTTCACACTTTCTACCAGGTTTTAACGCGTGCCGGCATGGCCCGGTGGTAGGGCTTGAAGATTTTTTCTTCAAGGTTTGAGCCCATCATTACATCCACGCAAAGCGCCGCGCTTAGTGCAGCAGCGTCGACTCCGCAACCCCATAACCTTTCTCCGTACTGATCGCCGGCAAAATACAAGCCTTCGACCCAGGGGGATTTAACATCGATCCTGTCATGGCCGATCGGCTGAATATAGCTGAAGGCATGATCCGAGCACATCCAGATCAAGAAGTCCATTTCCGACTCCCATTTGTCGGCGCCGAAAGTCCGCTTCCACCATCTTTCGTTCCATTCGATAACACGGTTGACTTTATGGGGATCTCTCATTTCATCGTGGGTCAGAGCGGTGGAAAAGATCCAGCCGTGTTTATCCTCGGGAGCGCTGCCCGTTTCATCAGTCAACTCGGGGCTGGAATTGCTGCCTCGCGCGGTAGAGGCCAGGTTCCACAGAACCATGTCGACACAGCCGCTGTAACCTTCTTCGGTTCCGATTACATCGGGCATATAGATAAAGCTTCTTTCCTCAATGCCCTTTTCTTCCCAGACATTCGACTTCATGCCGCCGAGTCCGGTGATCATTCCCGCTCCCCAGTATTCTTCCTGGATCCTGTCCACGACTTCTTGTGGGAAGTTGCGTGGATGAATAACTTGGAGCATTTGTTTGCTGGGCACGGTGCAAATAACGGCGTCGGCATAAGCGGTCTCGATACCTTTGCTGGTCTGATAGGTCACGCCCTCGACTTTACCTTTCTGGATAATCGTTTCCAGGACAGGGGCGTTCCTGAGGATTTCTCCGCCGTTTTCCTTGACCACTTTCTCCATGAGGAGAGCAAAAGCCATGGTGCCCGGGTTGGCTACGGTGGAGCAGGAGCCATCCACCAAGTTCATCCTTATGTCGGAAGCGATGCACATATGGCCGAGAACGTCGGGAGCGGGTGTAAGATTCAGGTCCGCCTGGCCGGTCTGTGAGGCGGCGAGAACCTTGATGTAGTCATAGGCTTGTTTATGAATATTTCTGGATTGCAGCCATTCCTCGAACGACATGTGCGCCGTCTGGGCCACATCTTCGAAGCTCATGGTCGCCATGTCCCTTAATGCCTTCATGGTCGACTTGTAGCCTTCTTCGCTCATCCACTGATAGGGCTCTCCTTTGGACACCTGGTAGGCTTTGTTGCCCTTTTTATAGTCCACGAAAGCGAAACCAACATTGCAGGGCATATCCACCGGCTTATCCAGATAATCCATGAAGTTGCGGATTTTTCCTTTATTGCCCCAGAAAAGACCATGTCCCGTATCCAGGGTGTAACCGTCGAACATTCCTTGCTTAAAGCATTCTTCCAGTTCGGGGGTACACTTAGGTATCCAGCAGCCAATCAGGGCCATGGCGCGCTGGAAACCGTTCGCGTCCAGCTCGATGCCGTCGATGTGCACCTTGTCGCCCTTACCCACGAAAGAAGCCAGGCGCCCCCCGATAAAGGGCGCTTTTTCCAGGATTAACACACTCTTGTTGAAATCATTAGACAGTAGGGCCGCCGTGCCTAAGCCTGCGGTTCCCGCACCAATAATTATTACATCGTATTTCTTATCACTCACTGAGATATCCTCCTCCGCAATCTTTTTGTCAAACAACATATCCGGTCGATTTCTCTCTCAAGTTTCCGCGATTCGTCCGGTCAGTGAAGCGATCACGCCGACAGTACCGGACTAAATCACCAATCACTGTAAACTCGACTTAAGAATACGGACCAACACCTCCTTGAAAGCGGTATTAAAAACACGATTATGATTCAAGTGCTTCACTAAGCATTTTTTTGTTTAGTGCTTCTCGTAAAGCATCTTTTGGGTTCATCAGAACAATCCGCCTCTTTACCCGGCCACGGTATTATTGTCCTGCACTAACTCGTTTTGTTGACGCTGCGCTCCAGGATGGCGCTTAATACGAAGTCCATCCATGTTCCTTTCGTGCCGGCATGGGGATCCCGGGTGTAATAGCGAAACAAAACATAGATACAGCGAGAAGCGGTATCCACGTCTAAAGGGCGAAAAATCCCGCCATCCTTTCCTTCAACGTAGATCCTTTTAATGATATCGACGATGCCGCTT
>SLHT01000197.1 GCA_007136055.1 Syntrophomonadaceae bacterium | reverse complement strand
AGATATACTTAACGCTGCTAGGGCTTCGTGTAGAAATGCATAAATAGAGTCGTCTTCCCGGCCAAGAACGGCGGCATGGTGGGTGTAGGCTGCAACCCCTTTTATACCGAAATAGATAGTCTGCTGCAGGGAAACAATATCTTCTTCGGCATCTCTGCTCCAGGGCTGACCAAGCTCTTCCCCCTGCCTGATTAAAGATTCCAGGTCGTCGGCCAGCTGCAGGACTGCAGCAGGAACAGAATACTCAGTATTGCCACCTGCTTCCTTCACTTTCTGATGTAAAGACTCCCTGAGTTGAACAGCTTTACTGATATATTCAACAAAACGTCCCTTGTCAAAGTTAACGTTAGTCAGTGTTGAAAATAATGCTTCTGCGGTAAAGCGGTTAACTTGACTCTCGACTACCCCTATTCTGCGCCCCTCATGGGCAATTAATCCCAACCCTTTAAGGGCATGGCTCAGAAGATCCTGCAGGGTGGCAACCTCATGAGTTTTTCCACAAACCCCTTTTACGGTACATCCCTGACCTTTTGCGGTCTGCTCGCACTGATTACAAAACATGCAAATCCCTCCTGTCTGATTTTACATTTACCCAAGTTTATTTTGCGGGATGCACTGCCCCCGGCTTTAATACCTGAATAGATAGAACTGCTTATATCAATGTTCTAACCTTCTCCTCTTCTCCTGCCAGATCGGCAAGAGTCTCTTTGCTTAGCTCGGCAATCATCGCATCCTGAGCACGCTGCAAAATACCACAAACTTTGCAGCTTGATTTATGCTTACAGTAATAGCTTTCTGCCAGACAGGGGTTTAAAACTATTTTGCCTTCAATGGCTCCGAT
This sequence comes from Syntrophomonadaceae bacterium, assembly GCA_007136055.1. Lineage (GTDB taxonomy): Bacteria > Bacillota > Dethiobacteria > DTU022 > DTU022 > T3SED10-7. The sequence continues at coordinate 3,790 of SLHT01000197.1, read as the reverse complement.
AACATCTGCGATCGTTATCGACTCGGGCGAAACACCAAGCCTGATCCCGCCCTGCATTCCCCTCCTTGTTTCAACGAAACCAACCCGGACGAGAACCTGGATCGTTTTGTTCAAAAACTTTTCCGGTAGTCCTTGTTTTTCGGCTATCCTTCGGCTTTGGACATAAACTCCCACCGGAATAGCAGCTAATTCAATTATAGTTCGTACTGCTTACTCAGATTGGCGTGTTATTTGCAAATGATATCACAACTCCTAACTGCCCCAAAGCTCCCGGCAGCAACCGACCACCGTAAATGTTGACTTGTCTCCAGCTGTCCATCTGCTGCCCTTGCTCCCGGCAGGTATGCTTTCTGCTTCCTGTCCTAATTCTGCCGGTTGCAAAAGTTACTCCAGCAATAATACTAATACTATCTTATTAGTCTTATACGCGAAATATAATCAAATTCCTGCTGTTCAGGCCAACTTTTCTTAAATATTCACTTATTTCTGCCTGCCGATTTTATCTCCGGGCAAATGGAGCTGGTGAACCTGACGCATACACAGGTTTATGCCCCGGAAATCGCTAAATGCACCTTTCCCCACTATGCGCTGGCCGATAAGGAAGGATTTACGATACGCGGGTGGAAAGCAAGTAAAAAGAGGGCCATATCGAAGGCTCTATCCTGGCCCCGGGGCTCGACATGCGACACCGTCACGAGGAATGGGCCCTAAAGAAAAAGTAGTTTTGCTTTGCAGCACCAGCAACCACTCTATGACCGCGTCCAGCTTGCTGAAACAAAGAGGCTTCAAACAGGTGATCAACATCCTGGGCGGAACCACGGTCTGGGCTGCCAGCGATTACCCGCTGCAACCGGGCGGCAATGAATAAGGGTTGCCGTAGCCTTAAGAAGCATTTTATCGACCCCTGGCCCAAAGTTTTAAAAGCCATTTTCTTTCTTATCGGCGGTATCATCGCCGTTAATTTTTACGCAACCTCTTCCTAAGCGATGCCTGGTAATAATAAAAAATTGGCTTTTTACTTTTGTCGGCATGATTTTCGGAACCTATATTTACACCGCCTCAAAGAAAATATACTAATCTTTAGAAATAGTATGGCCAGGCTTTACTTATGCGCTTATTAATCAATCCAAGTTTGAACCCATTTTAAATTGGCGGCAATTTAAAATAGAAAGTTGCACCCCTACCCGGTTCTCCTTCAGCCCAGACTTCACCACCGTGACGATTGATAATCCGGGCTACGATGCTCAGTCCTATCCCGGGGCCGGGATACTGGCCATGGGAATGGAGTCGCTGAAAAGCTGTGAACAATTTATCAGAATAAGTCATATCAAAACCGATACCATTGTCCCGGATATAGTAAATCCTATCTTTACCTGAGGGAAAAGATCCGAATTCAATACAGGCTTTTTCTTCTGCCCCCGTAAACTTCCAGGCGTTATCAAGAAGGTTGCCAAGGGCAATATCAAGCAATGCTCGGTCGCCGCTAACTGATAGATCCCGCTCTATAACCACTTTAACCTCTCTTTGTGGTTCTTTCTCTTTCAACTCTTTTATGTAAGTTTCAACCTAACTGCTTAAGTTAACCTTTCTGCGGTGGATCTCGTGACGGGAAATCTGGGACAGTTTAAGCAGGTCATCAATTAAACTGCTCATCTTGTGGCTGGCTGCGTAAACCCGCTCTAAATACCTATTTCCTTCATCATTGAGGTTATGGCTGTGATCCTCACGTATGACCTCACAAAAACCTTTTATACTGCGCAGGAGCGACCGCAGGTCATGTGAAACTGAGTAGGTAAAGGCATTGAGCTCATTTATTAAATTCTTCAGCTCTGCGGTTCGCTCTTCAACCCTTTTTTCAAGCTCCTGGTTCAGCTTCTTTAACTCAACCTCGCTAACCTTGAGATCGGTTACATCATAGGTAAAATGAAGAACCCCGATCACCTCTTCCCCCTCAGCGTAAACCGGGGTAATGGTCAGATTCCAGAATAACCCGTCCGGTGATACAGTCATACCTGTCGCTACCCTGCCGGTTTCAAGCGCAGACGGTACCGGGCATCCCGGACAGGGTTCAATGAAGCCGTGAAACAACTCGTGGCATTTTCGCCCCAGGTAATCATCCCGCTTCAACTCGTGCCGCTCACAGACATAGCTGTTGACCCACACCAGGCGCATATCGGTATCCATATAACTTACCTGCTCAGATAGGTTTTCCAGGATCAGTTCTTTTTCACGTTTTTCTTTTAATAAAGCTTTTTCTGCCTGAAGGCGCATCAATAAAAACCCAATCTGGCCGGCGTAAATTTAAACTGCTTCGGGTTGGTGGACATCTTCACCTTCAAGCATAATCAAAGCAATTTCCCCGAGAGCTCTACCTTCTACATCGGTTATCTCAATCGCATATATATTACCAAGGTTAAAAATTTTTTTATGGCTACAGCTGCTGTTTTCGAAATATTTCCGGCTGAAGCTTCGTAAAGGTTGTTAAACCTGTTCAGCTTCCCACCCTTAAGATGGCCTGCTCTCCCCGAGGCAATATTCCACCTGGCCTCCTCTACTTAAAGCCGAGAATACCGGCAGCCTGGCTAATACTTTCTCTGACTCCGGAGATGGCAACCGTTTCAGCTTTTTCGCCGCTTTCATCAAATATATTAATCGCGGCAAACCGGGCTCCTGAAAGGGCATGCAAATCATCACAAAGTATCTGGTAATCGAAATCATCAGTAGTTAACCGAATTAACTTCTCACTCTTGGCAAGTAAATCTTTAAAGTTTTGATTTTCCCGTTCTTTTGTCACTCGTGCTCAAACCCTCCTGACCGGAACTAAATCAGACTAGCTTCCTCCGAAAAAATGTTAATTATCCCGATGTTTTAACTAAGAAGTTGGCACTTCCCCCGTCCCCGTGTTAACAGTGTCCCTTTTGGAACAGGTCATTATAGTCGGCGTGCGCCAGGCGGATTAATTCATGGGCTTCCACTTTGTTGTAGGTTGTCTCCAGCGTGCACTTCACATCCGTCCCGCCGGGCATCTGCTTGTAGGTAAGAAAAAAGTGTTCCAGGCGCTTAATTACCTTTAGGGGGAAATCTTCAATATCCTCCAGGTGGCCGTACAGCGCGTCGCCGACCAGGACTGCCAGGATTTTGTCATCAGCCTCGCCCCTGTCAAGGAGCCGAAACCCGCCAATTGGCTTGGCCTAAAGCAGTATATCGCCGTGCGGCACATTTTTTTCGGACATGACACAAATGTCAAGGGGGTCTCTATCGCCCATAATGCCATGCCTACCTGATTTCCGACTGCAGAACTCCCCAATTCGTCGGCCACAGTAGGTTTTAGGCAGCATTCCGTAAAGTGATGGGTAAATACAGTAATAAAGCTGGGGGCGATCGAGCATCAATACGCCAGTTTCTTTATCCAGCTCGTATTTTACTGTATCACTGGGCACAACTTCGATATAGGTATTTACAACTTCCGGCCAATTATCGCCAAGAGAAACCCCGTGCCATGGGTGTGCCCTGAAGTTGAGGCTTTTCCCGGAATCTGTGGAAACAAGATGGTCCGTCACCTTGGTTCCTCCTTTTTAGCAATTACCGTAACTTGAGCCTATCAATAGTATATTTGAAATTTGTTTCCCTTGCAAAAATGAAAGGCTAAAGGTGGTGACAGATTTGCCTGATTAGGCTAACATATATCATATGAGAGGAGGAATAAAATGGACAAAGGTTACGTGCAGGTCTACACCGGAGACGGCAAGGGCAAGACAACTGCCGCCCTGGGACTGGGTTTAAGAGCTGT
>SLHT01000164.1 GCA_007136055.1 Syntrophomonadaceae bacterium | reverse complement strand
GTCCAGAAAAACTCTTTTTCGGATATCGGGGTGACCAGGATGGTGTGCAGGCCGAGGCGGTTACCGCCCAGGACATCTGTGAAAATCTGGTCTCCTACCACCGCTGTTTCGCCCGGAGTAAGCCCCATCTGCTCGAGAGCTTTGCGAAAAGCGCGCCGCCTGGGCTTAACGGCATACCAGATGGCGGGGATGTCCACTTCACGGGCCAGCTTGCCGCCGCGGTCTTTACTGTTGTTAGATACGATGAAAAGCTTGAAGCCTTCACTTTTAAGACCGGCAAACCAGTCCACCAGCTGGGGATAGACAGTACGGTCGCTCCAGGAAACCAGGGTATTGTCCATATCGGTAATGATCCCTTTAATCCCTAAAGATTTAAGATAGCCTGTATCTATCTCAAAGATATTATTTAAGTGCTGGTCGGGGATTAGCAGTTTACTCACCAGTTAAGCCTCCGTAGTTTGTTTTCGCAAAGCCTGCCTTAAAGCACTCCATGGCTGCAATGCTTAAGGCAGGCTTCTTAACTTTATTAACACTAACTTTATCATATTAAGCGCATTTTTTACAGGTCTTAATAGCCTATTATAGTCTCTTTTAAAGAACTTAATAACTGGCCCTTTTCAAGAGCATACTTTGTAGGGTATGATTACTTAAACCACGGCTGGGGCGTAAACTACAAGGAGGCATCGCAAATGTATAAAATTGCAGTATTGCCCGGTGACGGTACAGGCTTAGAACAGGTTACCGAGGGGCTAAAAGTACTGGAGGCAGCAAAAAACAAATTCGGCTTTAAAATGGAAACGGTGCATTACGATTTAGGCGGCGAAAGGTACCTGCGCAGCGGAGATATTTTACCCGAGAGCGTGCTGGAAGAGCTTAAACAGTGCGACGCTATTTTTTTAGGCGCCATCGGGCACCCTGACGTAAAACCGGGTATTCTTGAAAAAGGGCTGCTGCTGCAGCTGCGTTTTCAGCTTGATCTTTACGTCAATTTAAGGCCGGTGAAACTTTTCCCCGGGGTTTCGACCCCGTTAAAGGATAAAGGGCCGCAGGATATTGACTTTGTAGTGGTCCGCGAAAACACCGAAGGGCTTTATGCCGGCGCTGGCGGTTTCCTGCGCAAGGGAACGGCACAGGAAGTGGCAGTGCAGGAATCGGTCAACACCCGCTTCGGTGTAGAGCGCTGCCTGCGCTATGCTTTTGAATACTGCCGCAATAAGCGGACACGGCGCAAGCTGACCCTGTGCGGCAAGACTAACGTGTTGACTTATGCCTTTGACCTGTGGGAAAGGGCCTTTCACGAGTTAGGCCCCGAGTACCCGGAAGTTGAGCGCGACTACGCCCACGTTGACGCCATCAGTATGTGGATGGTTAAAAACCCGGAGTGGTTTGACGTTATCGTGACCGATAATTTATTCGGGGATATTATTACTGACCTGGGAGCGATGATCCAGGGTGGGATGGGTATCGCCGCCGGTGGCAACATTCACCCCGGTCAGGTCTCGATGTTTGAACCGATTGGCGGATCAGCGCCGAAGTATACCGGCAAAGGGGTCATTAACCCGCTGGCTTCGATCTGCGCAGGCGCGATGATGCTCGACCATTTAGGAGAAACTGCAGCGGCCAAGTGCATTGAAAATGCGGTAGCCAAGGTCTGCAAAGAGAAATTAAAATCGCTTAATGCCGGTCAGATGGGTTACAGCACGAGCGAAGTGGGAGATCTGGTAGCAAAGATGCTTTAAAATTGTAACTCTACCGGGTAAGAACTAAAACAGGATATGCCATGCCCCTGCAAGGTAGCAGGGGTATTTATTTTAAGCCACAGGGGACGGTTCCACCGTCTCCCCTTCGGCCTTAAAGCTACGCTTTAAGGGACGTTCGAACCGTCCCCGTGGCGTCGCTTATCATTCAACAAAGCCAATAGGCGAGTAGTTGCTAATTTTTTATCAGACCAGCTCTCCCCTGGCAACCATAATTACCTTTCCGCCTACCTGCACTGATATTGCGCCCCCCTCCTCTTCTTTCGCTTTAAGTAAAAGCAGCGAGGGGCGGCCGATTTCATAGCCCTGTTCGACCCGCAAATCTAATTCAGCTTTGCCATAGTAGCGATTTTTGACCAGGTATGCGGCCAGGCATCCGTTGGCGCTGCCCGTAGCCGGATCTTCGGCGATGCCGTGATAATCATCAAACATCCGGGTATTTATGTCGTTTTCCGGCTTGTAGGTTTCAGGGCAAAAAACAAGAATTGACTTGGCTTCGGCCTGATCTATTAACCTCAGGTAACCGACCCTGTCAATAGAACAACCCCTTACAGCTTCGAGGCTAGTTAAGGGGACGATAATAAATGGCAGGCCCGTTGAAACTTCCTGCACCGGAAACCGCCTGTCGATCAGATCGTCTTCGATGCTTAACGATCTGGCCACGGAATTTGGATCGAAGGTGCGCCCAAAGCGAGGGGCAATCTGTTTCATCCAGAGGATATCGGGCTTCCCACCGCTGTAGTTAAACTCAACTGGAATTTGACCGACCTCCATATTAAGATTGACCTGCGGCACCTCGCTGCCGATGATAAACTGCTGGATAATGAAAGCTGTGCCCAGGGTGGGGTGGCCGGCAAAGGGCAGCTCTTCATCCGGCGAAAAAATGCGCACATCAAAGCCGCCCTTATTTTCCTCATCGGAGATAATAAATGTGGTTTCCGAAAAATTCATCTCGCAGGCGATTTTCTGCATCTCCGTAGCGGAGAGACCGGCTGCATTTCTGATTACGGCCAACTGGTTACCGGCATACCTGGTTTCGGCAAAAACATCAACCTGGTAGAAAGAATAAGCCATTAGCTGCTGCCTCCTTAATAAATCTTCAAGTAAATAATAGCCCTTTATAAAGGAAAAGACAACTATTTACGTTGCATTCTTCACCAAAGATTAACTTTCCTGCATAGGGTTTCCTTAAAATTACCTTTATCCCTCCACTGCAGGAAGACCTGCCTTAGCTGCGGGTGTCTGCTAAAGTGTCCACGATACCTTACACATGTCCAGTTTCTGTCCTCTTTATCACACACTAGATAACGAGCTCTGCATTTCTACTTGCTGCTGCGGACATCCGTTTAGCCATTTGCAGAGCTGTTTTTACCCCAGTCTTTAATCCTGTCCTTATTTGGCACAACCCTTGCAATATAAAATTTAGTACTACAGCGAAACTTTTGTTATGAAACAGAGTCCGCTAAGCCACAGGGAGGGTTCCATCGTCTTCGGTATTAGAAGTCAGAAATCAGAGGTCAGAAGCCAGATTATCGGGGACGCTCGAACCGTCCCCATGGCGCCGCTTATTCAGCAATCTTTCGCTGTAGTATTAGAGAGGAAGAAATAAATAATCACCTCTGGAAAGGAGGACTGATCAATGGATTTTGCCCTAAACGAAAGTCAGATCATGATCCAGCAAATGGTGCGCAATTTTGCACAAAACGAATTGGCCCCTATCGCCGCCGACCTAGACCGCGATGGCCGCTTTCCAGAAGAAATAATTAAAAAAATGGCCGGACTGGACCTTTTCGCCCTGCCATTTAGCGAGGAGTACGGAGGCACCGGTGACGGCTACCTGGCTTATGTCCTTGCCGTGGAAGAGATATCAAGAGCCTGCGCATCGACGGGGATAACCTATGCTGCTCACTGCTCTATTGGCACCGGGCCGGTTTACCTGTTCGGCACTGAAGCGCAAAAGCAGAAATGGGTCGCACCCTGTGCCGGCGGTGAAATGCTGGCCGCTTTTGGCCTCACCGAACCCGATGCCGGCTCTGATGCGGGGGGAACAAAAACCACGGCCGTTTTAGATGGCAACGAGTGGGTTATTAACGGCAGCAAGTGTTTCATTACCAATGCCACTTATGCCGGGCTGGTTATTATCACTGCCGTTACCGAACCAGGGCAGGGAACGCGCGGTATCAGCTCGTTTTTGGTTCCCGGCAACAGCCCCGGGTTTTCGGTAGCTGCCCCTTATGAAAAGATGGGCCTGAAAGCATCTGATACGGCAGAAATTATCCTCGAAGATGTGCGCGTCCCGCAGGATTACCTGCTCGGCAAACGGGGCGAGGGTTTCAAACAGTTCATGCAGGTCTTAGACGGCGGACGGATCAGCATAGGTGCGCTTTCAGTGGGCATCGCCCAGGCTTGCCTTGACGCCGCGCTGGAATATGCTAAAGAACGCAAGCAATTCGGCCAACCGCTTTCAAAATTCCAGGCCATCCAGTTCAAGCTGGCTGATATGGCTACGGCAATTGAACTGGCCAGGATGGCAGTCTACAGGGCAGCCTGGTTAAAAGATGAGGGCCTGCCCTTTAGCCGGGAATCGGCAATGGCCAAGCTTTTTGCTTCTGAAACGGCGGTAAAAGCGGCCCTGGAAGCGATCCAGATATTCGGCGGGTACGGTTACACCAGGGAGTATCCTGTTGAACGCTACCTGCGAGACGCCAAGCTGATGGAAATTGGAGAAGGAACATCTGAAATTCAGCGGCTGGTTATTGCAAGACAGCTGGGATGTTGAATTATTTAAAGGAGGGATCAGGCTTAATGAGTAAACGAGTTGCCATTGTCGGCATTGGTTACTCCGGTTTCAGGACAACTTCGACCGATGTTTCTTACCGGGAGATGATCTTTGAAGCCGCAACCAAGTG
>SLHT01000181.1 GCA_007136055.1 Syntrophomonadaceae bacterium | reverse complement strand
TAAGCGCTTACGGGCAATGTAGTTGGCAACAAAAGAACAAAAATAAAGACACTGCAAAAAAAGCCGGGTTTAAAGATGCCGGCTTTTTTTCAGGTCAGTTTTACCTGGTAGGCTTTTATTTCGCGCTTAAGCAATTTGGCGCCAACTTCTTCAAAGGATTCGGGACTGCCGCTGACAAAAAACCGGTAGCAGGGCTTATCACTGCCAAGAGGGTTAGCGATGCTATTGCTGCCAAGTATTGCTTCAACTTCCGCCGCAATCTCTTCCGCCGAATTGATCAGGCTAACTGAAGGACCAACCACTTCCTGGATTAAGCTTTCCATGAGAGGATAGTGGGTGCAGCCCAGGATCAGGGAATCGATATCTTCCCGGACCAGGGGATCAAGATACTCCTGAACCACTTTTTTAGCTTCAGGTGTATTAACCAGGTTATTTTCTACCAGCAGGACAAACAGGGGGCAGGCTTTGCAAACAATATGCAGTTTGCCGTTTTTTCTGCGCAGGGCTTTCTCATATTCTGAACTGTTAATGGTTCCGACAGTACCGATGACGCCGATTCTTCCGCTTCTACTTTTAGCGAGGGCTGCCCTGACCCCGGGGTCGATCACGCCGAGGACCGGCTGTTCACAGGCATCCTGATAGAAAGGTAACCCCGCTGCCGTAGCAGAGTTGCAGGCGATAACAAGCATCTTAATTTCCTGGTGCCTGAGAAAATCAATCATCTCAAAAGTAAAACGACGGACTTCTTCATAAGTACGCGGACCGTAAGGCATCCTGGCTGTATCGCCAAAATAGATGATTCTTTCACGGGGCAGGCGGCGGCTTATTTCTCGAACTACGGTCAGGCCGCCGACTCCTGAATCGATAACTCCGATTGCCCGGTGGGCATTAATTATTTGTTCGCTGGTTAAGGCCATCTTTATTTCGCCTTCATTCTGCTAAAATACCCACCCATTATCTTACGCGTGTCAAAAATAGAGATAAAAGCTTCGGGTTCAATCTCTTTCATCTGTTTCAATAAGGCAGGCAGCTCTTTTCTTTTTAACAATACCTGTAAATTGGTGCGGGGAGCGCCTTCTATACCGTAGCTGGGCATCGAGGTTACTCCATAGCCGAGCTCTCGCAACGACTGATCAAGGGTCCCGCCGTTTTTTGCAGTAACGATTTGGGCCAGAACATAACCGACGGCAATTTTCTCCTCAATCCAACTGCCAACCAGGTTGCCGGAAGCAAAACCGAGCCCGTAAGCAAGAATATTGGACCATTGATCAATATTAGTTAAAACCATACTCAGGGCAGCCAGGTAAATGATCACTTCAAAAAAACCGATTGTAGCGGCAATTCTACTCTCGCCCCTGGTTAAAAATATTATACGGACTGTGCCCAGGCTGACATGAGCAATTTTAGCAACAAATATAGCCAGCATAGTTAAAAAAACCAAATCTAAAAACCCTCCCATAACGTTTTGCAGACATCTATCCTGTTTAGACCAAACTGTATTGTAACAACCCGTTCATTTTATGTCAATCAGGTTTTTCTCTCTAAAGATAAAGCAGCGGTTGGCAACCGCCGCTCTACCGTTTGCGCCATATGCTATTTAAAAAAATCTTTTTGCCACTCATATAAAGCTATAACATTTTACCCATCTTAGCCGATCGCGAAGCAACTATTTCCATGGCATGTATGTTTTTAACCCTGATTAAGGTCCCTTTCATACCCAGCGACCTGGACTCAATGATGCCCGCACTTTCAAACTTGCGCAAAGCATTAACGATTACAGAGCGGGTAATGCCCAGGCTGTCGGCAATTTTACTGGCCACTACTACACTTTCATAATTACTGATGTTATTTAATATTTCCCGAATCGCTTCAACTTCTGAGTAGGAAAGGCTTTCAAAAGCGCCCTCTGCCAGTGCTTTGTTCCGTGTTTCTTTCTCTTCCAGATCAGTCATTTCATGCATGATATACATTCCGGTCAAAGCTGCGCTGACTTCGGCCAGAATTAAATTTTCCATTTCTAATTCGCCGTCGGGATGAAGCAGCAGTAGTGACCCAAGGCCCTTACTGCCACTGCGAATCGGGAGCAGCGTAAAAATAATTGTTTTTCCTTCTTCCTGATCTGTATAAGATTCATTAACCCTGGCTTCGACAGTTTTAAACTTAGATGAAAATAAAGGATCTTCTGCAAGGGAACCGGCCTTGATTATACTTTCCAGGCGGCCTGCTGCATTAACCTGACCGGTATAACTGCTTAGGACGGTACCATCCTTATCTAATATCAAGACCGCTGATTGAGTTGCTTCAGCAATGGCTTTTATTTCATCGTTTAAATTGTCATCCTCACTTTTCGGCATCAGAAATATTTGGTTCAGTTTTTTGATCTGCTCTAAGATCTGATTGTCTTTCATATTGATAATCCTCCTTTCACTTGTTTATAATACAAAATAGTGTTTATGTCAATAATATTCCAACTTTTACTGTTTACAGCCTGTTTTTTCATGATATTTGCCAAAGAGATGCTTTGCATCTTTTAGCGCTGATTTCTAAAGAGAAGTTCTGCTCTGCGGTAAATCTCTTTTAAAGGCAAGCCTGAAATACGGGCAATGTTTCTGCAATCTTCATATTCAGGAGCAAAGTGCAGTAAGGTCTCCTGGCCCGAAGCGGGGCTGGACTTGATCCTTATCGGTCCCCACTCAGTTTGCACAGTGCTTGTTTCCCGCGGGCGCATTAGCTTGCGGACAGCACTGTAACGCAAGCCCAGGGTTGATGTCTCGTACAGAATGAGATCTTTTAATTGTTTGGCTTTCTCCAGCGGAGAGAGGACAGTGAGCTGAATTGCAGGACGATTTTTTTTCATCTGGATCGGCGTATAGCAAACATCAAAAGCTCCGGCAGAAAAAAGTTCTTCCATCAGGTAACTAAAATATTCAGGGTTTTGGTCATCTATATTAGTCTCGATTAAAACCGCTTCTTCTTCATACAAAGTTTGTGAGAGAGCAGAGAAGCCCAGCAAGATGCGTAAATAATTTGGATAGCCTGGATCAATACTGCCCGCTCCGTAACCAACCTTTTCAATATTAAATTCTGGTAGTGAGCCGAACGAGTCAGCCAGGGTAGTAACAATTGCCGCCCCTGTGGGGGTAACCAATTCAAAATCAACATCGGAACCCTTAATCGGCACCCGGCGCTTCGCCAGAAGCTCAAGTGTAGCCGGAGCAGGCAGGGGCAGTTTACCGTGTGCGGACTGGACCTCGCCCCTTCCGGCGGGTAGGGGCGAACAATAAATACTGTCAACTTGAAGCAAGTAGAGGGCGGCGGCCGTACCGACAATATCGACGATAGCATCAACTGCCCCGACTTCATGAAAATGGACCTTGTTGATGGGAATGCCGTGTACCGCTGCTTCCGCCTCGGCCAAACAGTTAAAAACGGCAGAGCTGTTTTCACGAACGGGAAGGGGCAGATCTGAATTGTCTATTAAGGCGAGAATATCTGATAGGTGCCTTGCAGCGGGATCCTTTTCATCAAGTTTGACCATGGCCCTCGTCCCGGCCAGCCCACCGCGTCTTATTTCCTCTGCTTCAAGTTGATAGCCGTCAAGCTTGAGGCAGCCAAGCAGTTCCTTTAGGTCCTCCAGCTTTACTCCTGTATCAAGCAGGGCACCAAGGGCCATATCTCCGCTAATGCCGCTGTAACAATCAAAATAGATGATTCTTTGAACCCTTTCAGTGTTTGAATTATTACTCATCATTTAACCCTTTCACCAACCCGGTTAATAAGAGCGGCCATGTGCCCGGCACCGTAGCCATTATCAATATTGACCACCGCCACTCCGGTAGCACAGCTGTTCAGCATGGTTAAAAGCGGGGCAAGGCCTCCAAAGTGGGCTCCATAGCCGACACTGGTAGGAACAGCTATCACGGGACAGGTAGCCAAACCTCCAACAACACTGGCCAAAGCTCCCTCCATACCGGCCACGACCACAATCACCCTGGCCTTGCTCAAAACATCCCAATTATCAAAGAGGCGGTGTATGCCCGCTACGCCAACATCAAATAACCGCTCAACATTGCTGCCAATTAGCTCTGCCGTCAGCGCAGCTTCTTCAGCGACAGGAAGATCTGCCGTTCCGGCAGAAACAACGGCTACATAACCGACGGGTTCAGGCTCGTTTTCACCGCGAAGAACCAAAGCTTTTGCCACATCGTGGTATTCAACCCGGGGGAAAACAGCCTTCACTGCTTCAAAGACTGAAGGCTCAGCCCTCGTAGCCAGCACAGTTCCTCCCGCAGCAGCCAGGCGGCCAACGATAGCTACAATCTGTTCTTCGGTTTTCCCGGGACAGTAAATTACCTCCGGAAAGCCGCGGCGCAGGTAACGCTGGTGATCGATCCGGGCAAAACCAATATTTTCATAGGGCAGTATACACAGTCTTTCCGCGGCCTGCTCCACGGTGACCCTGCCGGCCTGCACCTCATGGAGCAGTTCCTGTAGTTTTTTCTCGTTGATGGGCTTTAACTCCCTTCACTATTCTTTTTCCGCTTTTAACCGGTTATCTGTCAGAATAACTGTAACTGGTTGTGATTACCGGGCAATAATAATTATAACATAATTAAATGAACAATAAGAAAAGGAACTGCGCTGCAATTCGGCGAAAAACATACTAACACTACAGCGAAATATAAGCTATCTGTGCCTGCGGTTTCTGTTCTTTCGTCTTCCCTGGCGGAACATCGCTTCGCAACGGTGACAATCGCAACGTTTTCGCAGGCAAAATGTTTACGCGTATCATTCGCTGAAGTACTAACTGTTTTGGGGAGGAGGTAATGTATTGCTCATTGAATTTGACGGGAAAAAACCACAGGTTGCTCCAGGTGCATTTATTGCCCCGACAGCGACACTGATTGGAGATGTCATCGTCGAAGAAGGGGCCAGTATCTGGTTCGGAGCGGTCTTAAGAGGCGACTTTGGCCGCATTACTGTTCGTAAAGGCAGCAGTGTTCAAGATAATGTTGTTGTCCATGTCATTCCGGAAACTGAAACAATCATCGGGGAAAACGTCACTGTTGCCCATGGCGCTGTCCTACACGGCTGTAATGTAGAAAAAGGGGCTGTAGTCGGAATGGGCGCTGTTTTACAGGATTTCAGCCTTATCGGTGAAGAGGCAATGGTTGCTGCAGGCAGTGTCGTACCTTCCAACATGGAGGTGCCTCCAAGACACCTGGCTGCAGGTGTTCCTGCTAAAATTAAGAAAGAAATTGCCGGCACTTCGCTGATTTGGATTTCACAAAGCGCTTCTATGTACCAAGAATTAGCCGGAAAGTACCTGCAGCAGGGAATAGATGGGGAGTCAGAAAACAAAAAGCAGGAACCGGAATAAAAACCGTAGTCCGGAAAAATCTGCAGGAAAGTTGACAGCAGGGTTCGATTATTAATTCAATACGCCGTCTGCCTGGGTTAGCTTTTAGTGATTCTGGCTGCGAACTTCTAATTAAAAAAGGGGGCTGCCCTTAACGGGAAGCACCCCTTTCTTATTAATACTCAGCAGGCAGGGCATTTAACTGGTCTAAGCTGAACACGGGGCCGTCTTTACAGACATATACAGGTCCCAGGTTACAGCGCCCGCACTTGCCAACGCCGCATTTCATACGCATCTCTAACGTGGTTATAACTTGTTCTGGCGAGAACTTAAGCTTATCGAGGGCCTGTAAAACAAACTTGATCATAATTGGCGGGCCGCAGGTTACCGCTATTTTATTTTCCGGCGAAAAGCCAAGCTCGGAGACATAGGTCGGCACAAAACCGACATTGCCGTCCCAATCCGGAAACTCGGCATCTACGGTCAGATGAACGTTAGTATCCGGTTCTTCAGCCCAGCTTTCTTTAACTTCGCTTTTGCGGATCAGATCAGCCGGAGAACGTGCACCGTAAACTATATCGATCTGCCCGTAATCTTCACGGTGGGCAAAACAGTAACCGATCAGCGAGCGCAGGGGCGCCAGGCCAATCCCCCCACCGATAAAAAGAAGATCCTTGCCTTTCATCTTTTCAACCGGGAAACCGTTGCCGTAGGGGCCCCTGATGCCAATCTGCTGGCCCGGTACCAGGCCGTGCAGGGCGCCGGATACATTGCCGACATCTTTAATGCTAAACTCGAGGCATTCCCGGCAGGTTGGAGAGGAGGTAATCGAAAATATTGCCTCCCCTACAGGGGGCAGCGAGAGCATAGCGCACTGCCCGGGCATAAAGTCAAAGGGCATTCCTTCCTTACCGACCACGCGTAAAGTCTTGATGTCCGGAGTTTCCTCGGTAATATCGAGTATGGTTGCCTGTTGGGGCATCAGTACATTAGCGCTGCTCAACAGTCTCACCTCCAAGAGCCTTGATTGCCTGAACTATATCAAGGTTTACCGGGCAGCTGCGCAGGCAGCGCCCGCAGCCGACACAGGCTATTTCATTAAAAATTTCCGGGTAGTACTGCAGCTTGTGCATAAAACGCTGCCGTACCCTCTCTTTCCGCCCGGCCCTGGGGTTATGGCCGCCGGCCATAGCGGTGAAATGGCCGTACATACAGCTGTCCCAGCAGCGGAACCGCTGCCCTTCCCCCTCGTGCCCGAAGTCTTCTACATCGAAGCAGTAACAGGTGGGACAGACATAGGTGCAGACCCCGCAGCCCAGGCAGCTTTTGTAAAGTTCATCCCACACCGGGTCTTCAAAACGCTCTTTTAAATTTTCAGGAAGCCCTTCAAGGTTCAGGCCGAAATCGGCAGTTTTAACATCTTTTACTTCTGCTGTTTCCTTTGAACCGTCCTGCAGCAGATCACCGGCCTGCTCCAGGAGAGCTTTGCCCTTGTCGGTCCTGGCCTCCAGCAGCACTGAACCGTTTTTGAGATGGGCCATTACATCGGCGCCTGGAGCATCTGCAGGATCAACGCCAAATTCATTGCAAAAACAAAACGGGTCAGGTTCACTGCAGGATAGCCCCACTACGGTCGTGTTTTCGCGCCTCTTTTTGTAAAGGGCATCAGGCGGATCCTGATCTATGTATACTTTGTCGAGCATTTCAACTGCCTTTAGATCACAGGGATGCACACCGAAAGCGGTAACCGGTTCTATGTTCTCGGCCGGGATCAGTTCGAGCTGTTTGCCGCTGCACCTGTACTGCATGTAGGTTTCTTCACGCGGCAGGAAAACATCCTTTGGCGATACCGCCGTGTTAACTGCATCCAGGTTGATTTCAGCGCCTTCCTGCCACGGTTGGAACAATACCACCGGCCCTTCCTGGATCGGCAGAAATAGAGGGCCTTTTGCCGCTAAAGATTTCCAGAGCTCGGGAAGTTTTTCCCTGGCTATTACTTTCTTCACTATGACCACCTCACTTTTCAGAAAATGCCGCGGGATCATCAGGCCGGTAGGTAAGCAGAGGAGGTTCCTGCTCTGCATCAAGACCGGCTTCGTAATCGCCGTACAGCTCGTTGATATCTTTAATCAGTTTACGGTTCAGTTCCTGGAGGGGGATATCCACGGGGCAGGAACGCTCACATTCACCACAATCGATACAGCGTCCTGTTCCGTGATAGGCCCGGACCAGGTGGAACATGAAGTTTTCGCTGGGCTGGTAAGCGCGGCCCTGCCAGCGGGGGTTCTCCTGTTCTACAAAACACTCGCGGCAACTGCAGAACGGGCAGGCCTGGCGGCAGGCATAGCAGCGCAGGCAGCGGGAGAGTTCTTTTTCCCAGTAGCCGAACCGCTCTTCCGCGGACATTTCTTCCAGCTCTTCTACCGTTTTAAAACGCTCGGGGCCTTCCTTTTCACCCTGCGGCGAAAACAGAAGTTGATCGTAAACAGCGGGATCGGGGTAGCGGCAATCTTTGCATTTGTCGAGCAGAAGATCGTCACGCTGAGCTTCCTGTTCGCCGCTCTCTATGTTGAGAATCACCCGTCCGTTTTCTTCGGTTATGCCCAGGAGGGCGCCGCCTGCTTTTTCAATTAGGCGGTTATAATCAAGCATACCGGGGCAGGGCAGTCCGTAGAGGATAACCTGATCGCGCTTGACCATATTGTCCTGCAAAAGGCGGTTGAAGGCCCGGGCATCGCAGCCCTTAACCAGCACCCCGATCTTGTCATGGTCCTTTAACTCTTCCAAAAGGTAACGGCTTAAGTTTACCGCACAAAAAGAATCCCAGGCCAACTTTTCCAGATCTTCTTCACTGCGGGCAAACAGGGGCCTCGACTGCCACCAGTAATGGCCTTTTTCCCAACCGAGCAGTAGATCGATGCGGCCCCCGAGCAAATCCTGGCTCACTGCTTCGCGTACTTTATTTACACTTTCGATGTTACGCTCTGCCATCGGGCATCCCTCATCTTTCTGTTCGGCCCGAGGGCCTTAATTTTTTCTGTCATAGACGTCATTTCTTCGGCAAACTTGTCGCCTTCCGAACTCGAAATCCAGCGCACTTCAAACCGCTCCGGCTCAAAACCGGCAAACTCAACCAGCCGCTTAAAGGCAGAGAGGCGGCGCCGGGACTGATAATTTCCGCTGGTGTAGTGGCAGTCACCGGGGTGGCAGCCGGCCACAAGCACGCCGTCGGCCCCACGCTGGAAAGCGCGCAGCACAAACAGCGGATTCATCCGGCCCGAGCAGGGCACGCGGATTACTTTCACATTTGCCGGGTAACTCATCCGGCTGGTCCCGGCTAAATCGCCTCCGGCATAACTGCACCAGTTACAGCAAAACGAGACAATCAGGGGCTCCCATCCGGCAGCTGTTTCGTTTAACGCTGCAGACATATCGCATCCACCTCCGCCATGATTTGGTCGTTGCTAAAGCCTTTCAGGTTAATCGATCCCGAACGGCAGGTTACGGCACAGGAACCGCAGCCCTGGCAGAGAGCGGGGTTAACTTCAGCCACGGTGCGCTTAAGAACACCGTCCTTATAACGTTCCTCGATTTCCACCGGGGTAATTGCAGTATAGGGGCAGATCGCCTCGCAGTTGAGACAGCCTGAACACTCGCTCTGGATTACTTCAGCAGTACACGCTTCACCCTGCAGTTTCTCCTTGGAGAGCAGCCCGATCGCTTTAACTGCGGCTGCACTGGCCTGGGACACCGTCTCGGGGATATCTTTCGGCGCCTGGCAGGCCCCGGCAATAAAGATACCCGCAGTGTGGGTTTCAACAGGTTTTAGCTTCGGATGAGCTTCATTGAAAAAGTGGTAACTGTCGCTGTTAATACCAACCAGGCGCCCTACTTCGGGGGCATCGGCCCTGGCGACTGTAGCTGCAGCGAGCACAACCATGTCGGCTTTTATTTCTATGTTCCGGTTGGTCAGCGAATCTATACCGCGGACAACCAGGTGGTCATCTTCAGGGAATATTTTACCGACCTGGCCACGCATGTAAGCGACATCATATTCTTCGGCAGCGCGGCGCTGGAATTCCTCGTAACCTTTACCGCCCGTGCGGACGTCGATGTAAAAGACATAGCTTTTGGCGTCAGGGACTTTTTCTTTTAATAAAATTGCCTGTTTGGCCGTGTACATACAGCATATTTTTGAGCAGTAATTCATGCCGCGGGCTTTATCGCGGGATCCGATGCACTGGATAAAGACCACTTTTTTGGGCGGCTTGCCGTCGGAGAGTTTGACAACCTTCCCGCCGGTCGGACCCGAGGCATTAAAGATACGTTCAAACTCCAATCCGGTCAGGATATCGGGGTGCTGACCGTAGCCATATTCGCCGTATATGGTCGGATCCAACTGGTCAAATCCGGTGGCAACGACAATTGCGCCGTAGCGGCGTTCGATTATTTCATCCTGTTGTTCATAATCGATCGCCTGCGGCGGGCACTCTTGCTCACAAATCTGGCAGCGCCCTTTCCTGAAATAAAGACAGCTGTCACGGTCAATAACCGGCACCATGGGAACAGCCTGGGCAAAGGGAACATAGATCGATTTACGCTTGGCCAGGCCCATCTCAAATTCTGACGAAGCCTTGGAAGGACACTTTTCCCAGCAGATCCCGCACCCTGTACACTTAACCGGATCGACATAGCGGGCTTTCTGCTTGATTTTGACATCAAATTGGCCGACAAAACCTTTAACCTCGTCCACTTCAGAGTAGGTCAGCAGATTTATATTCGGGTGCTGGGCCGCTTCGACCATTTTAGGGGTCAGAATACAGGCGGAGCAGTCAAGGGTGGGGAAAGTTTTCTCCAGCTGGGCCATTCTGCCGCCGATGCTGGGATCCTTTTCTACAATATCTACTACATAACCGGCCTCGGCAATATCCAGAGCAGCCTGGATACCGGCAATTCCTCCCCCGATCACCAGGGCCCGCTTCTCGACATCAAGGCGGGGGGCTTCAAGCGCTTCGTTTAAGGCAGCCTTGGCAGCAGCCGCCCTGAGCAGGGCAATAGCTTTAGGGGTCGCTTCCTCCATATCTTTATGAACCCAGGAGCAGTGCTCCCTGATATTGGCAACTTCCAGAAGGTAGGGGTTTAATCCTGCTTCGGCGGCAGCCTTGCGAAATGTGTTTTCGTGCATACGCGGTGAGCAGGTGCCGACCACTACCCGGTCTAGATCATTTTCTTTAATTGCCTTAGTTATAATATCCTGCCCCATTTCTGAGCAAAGATAACGGTATTCGTCAGCGTGAACCACTCCGGGAAAATTGCGCGATGCTTCAACTGTTTTGTCAATATCGACGGTGCCCGCAATATTTGATCCGCAGTGGCAGATAAATACTCCTGTTCTTGGCAAGTTCCTAACCTCCTTTACTTGTTATATTTGCGGAAACCGCTGACCAGCGCCTGCTGGGGCAGTTTTTCCAACTGCTCGGGGGTTAATTCAGCGGGTCCGAATTTATTTCCGCCACGGTTACGAAGGATGGAGAGGCGTAGCCCTTCCATCACACGGGCCAGGTCTATATCGCGGGGACAGCGGGCAGCGCAGGTAAAGCATGACGCGCAGACCCAGGGCGTTTTGCTCTCCGCCAGTTCGTCCTCCAGGCCCATTTGCAGGTAGCGGAGCACCTGGTGAGGCTTAAGATCCAGGGCTGCGGAAACTGGACAGGCAGCGCTGCATTTGCCGCACTGGTAGCAACCGTTAGGATCCTGGCCGCTGTTCATCTTCATGTCTTCAATCAGACGGCTTTTACCGGTTCCGGTAGTCATCCCTGCGGCACCTCCTCTTTTGTGCCCTGATCCTCGGCTGATTCACTGGGCAGGCCCATCGCTTCAGCTAATATTTCGCTGAAATAATAGACCTTGATCGGTGTTTTTCCTTCATTATCGGCACAGTTTTCAAGATTGTAACGGCAGAGCGGGCAGGCGGTAACCAGAATTTCTGCCCCTGCCCTGCGGGCTGAATCAAGAATGCGTTCCACGGTATCAGCGGCCACCCCTTCCTCGGTTACGGAAAGGTAGGCCCCGCAGCATTCGGTGCGGTAAGGGCTCTTAACCACTTCGGCCCCTAAAGCCTTAATCATGTCTTCCATAATCGTAGGATTCTCAGGATCGTCAAACTGCATAACCTTGGAAGGTCGCAGCAGCAGGCAGCCGTAATAGGCAGCCACCTTTTTACCTTCCAGCGGTTTTTTGACCATTTCTTTCAGTTTATCAAACCCCAGGTCGTCACGGAGCACTTCGAGGAAGTGGAGGACACGTCCTTCGCCGGCATATTCAACTTCGAGGTGATCGGTAACTTTTTTACGGGCATCTTCATTCCTCTGCATCAGTTCCTGCGCCCGCTTGAGCACATGGTGACAGGCGGCACAGAGCGACACCAGTGGTTCGCCTTCGGCGGCGGCAAGGGTGCGGACCGGGGAGAGCAGCGATATCAGTTCGTCCTCGTAAAGAGGGTAAACTGCTCCGCAGCACTGCCATTCAGACAGTTCTTCCAGTTCTATCCCCATTGCTTTGGCTGCCGCCAAAGTGGTATCTTCCATGCTCTTGGCCTGTCCCTTGAGGGTACATCCGGGAAAATAACGATAGCGCACGTTTAAGCGCACCTCCTAATCGGGCAGGTTTATTTGACATACTTAGACATACTTAAAAATATTCGACAAGCTGTCGTATAACTCCTTTTTAATTTTTAAAATAATTATTATAAATATTAGAAGTCGGGCCAGAAGGGGCTGGAGATGAGGGCGGCACGGCATTTTTCACGCAGGTCGGGATAGCGTTGAGATAGTTCGTCAATCAGTTCTTGCATTTCCCTGCGCTTGGTCTTGCCGCTGATCGGGCAGGGGTTTTTAAACAGGGGCAGTCTTTCCCTTTCGACCAGGGAAGCAAGGGTTTTTTCGGGAAGCTGAATCAGGGGCCGGACCAGGTAGAGATCGGTGCGATCGAGGTATGTCTTAGGCTTAAAAGTACCCATCTGTCCGGTATAGATCAAATTCATCATAAATGTCTGCATGGCGTCATCAAGGTGGTGCCCAAGGGCTACCTTGTTACAACCCACATTTTTAGCAGCCTGGTGCAGGGCGCCGCGGCGCATGTTGGCACAGAGGGCGCAGGGGTTTTTTTCCTTTCTGCGCTCAAAAACAACTTTGGCGATGGCCGTTTTTTCCACATGCAGCTCAATATCCAGTTTATCAGTAAGCCGCGTTAAAGGATCTATTTCAGACGGCCAGCCAAGATCAACATAAACTGCATGCATGTTAAAATGAAACGGCGCATGGCGCCTAAAAAGATTTAAGATATAGAGCAGGGCGGCACTATCTTTGCCCCCGGAGATGCCGACGGCGACAGTATCACCTTCTTCAATCAGCTTATAGCGGTAGATTGTCCTTTTTGTCCTGGTGAAAAACCATTTTCCATCGCTGCGGCGCACCGGCATTAAATCCTTTCCCTTTTTAGCGGCCAGAATGATATAATCAGTATATCATTTTTAGAACAACTATTATTTAAGGAGGCATTATCTTGGCCCGCCACGCAAAAAAAAGAAAAATAGGCCGCAACACGGTCTGGATAACACTAATCATATTTTGCCTGGCTGCTTTTATCCTGGGTTACATTTATACAATCAGCGGTTATAGCTTTTAGTGTTTGTGCATCAGAAGTTCGAAACTGGGAAGCCTGACCCGCTTACTGCTTTTTATGTTTATCAAACTAGCGGCCTGTTTCCCTGCAGCTGCAACCACCTGCAAACGGCGCACCCTGCTGCCAAGTTTAGCCAGGTATGATCCGAAACAGGCTGCCGCTTTTTCAGAAGCAAAACGCACACCTTCGGCATTGATCACAATCTGACCATATTGAGAGGGCAGCTTACCGCGTAAAGTTTTACGCAGCTCTTTTAAGTGAAAGCTGCTGACCATTCCTCGCAATTTTAAGTAGACAACCCCCTTCTGCTCAGTAAGTGAAACCTTTAGCTGTGATGACGCAGATTCAAGCTGCTCCTTGTTATATTTTGGAATACTCAGGCAGCGTTCTAACAATGTTACCGGCTGCAGGCCTGCCTGCTGCTGCCGCTTCAGCAGCTGAACGTAACCCCGGTTTTTCCACAGGAAATGCCTGATCAATCCCCAGGCGAGAGCCCTGAAGAGAACTGAAGACCACCCGGTAAACCTGACATTTTTAAAAACCCGGGAGAGGGAATAAAACTTTTTCAGGGCCTGCTCTGTTTCAGACTGCAGTTCTACAGGTGACATCAAAACCGGCTTGATAACAGTATGGTGACCATCATAAAGAGACCAGTCATAGGTAAGAATTCTCCCCTCTTTTTCCAGCTGATCATAAAAAGGCGTACCCGGGAAAGGAGTCAGAATCACAAACTGAACAGTATCAATACGCGCTTCAATTGCGAAATCGGCTGTCTCCCTAATCGATTTTGCAGTATCAGCATCGCCGCCGAAGATAAACATACCGTGAATTCTGATTCCATATTCGTGAAAGCGTTTAACAGACTCCTTTATCTCTTCTACAGTCTGCTGCTTGTTGTATGCCTTTAACGTCTCCGGATTAATCGACTCAAAGCCGATATAAACTATACTGCAGCCTGAGCGTTGCATTAAATCGATAAGTTCATCATCAAATGCAGCATCGGCGCGCACCTGGGCTCCCCAGCTTTTTATCTTAATCTCATCTCGTTCAATAATTTCCCTCATCAATTCCTTGCTGCGTCCCGGGTCAGCAGTAAAATTATCGTCACAGAAAAATATATGCCTGCCCGGGTAACGGGTCAGCTCTTCCAAAACACTTTCTGTGCAGCGGAAACGATACCGCCTGCCAAACATCTTGGTAACACAGCAAAAAGTACAGTTGAAAGGACAGCCTCTCGATGTCATTACCGGCACGCTGCGCATCTTTTCAGAGCGCTCAAGTAAAGATAGATCGGGAATGGGCAGGGTGTCCATGTCAATACGCTCTTCAAGATCTTTATTTAATACCTTTTCACCATTACTCCAATACGCTACCCCGGGAATACCCTGCGGTTCTCGCCCCATTTCAATAGCTCGAACGAGAGGTACGAAGCTGTATTCGGCTTCTCCCTGCACAATGTAATCTGCGAATTGGAGGGCTTCATCAGGCATAAACGTAGCATGGATCCCGCCGATAACTACAGGTATGCCGTTAGCCCTTAATAAACCGGCAATCCGATAAGCTTCACGACAGGTAGCGGTAGTAGTAGAAATCCCAACCAGGTCGGCTTCGAAAATCTTTGGCCAGGGCAGGGAGTCCCCTGTGCCGAGGTAAAACTCTACCCGATAGCCTTCCTCCTGCAGCTGGGTGCCAAGGGTAGGCAAACCCAGGCGGGGCATGCGGATGTACTTGTAGACATGATCTTCTTTTGATTGAGGCTCGATCAAGACAATCTTTTCCATTTTGCATCGCTCCTTTTTCCAGCTTAACAGATTAGATATGAAAAGACCGACAGACAAAACTTAACAGTCTGGAAGCAGCGAGCACAAAGAAAAGTGTCTTTGATGTAGGCATAGGGATAGGTGTACTAATGCACCTATCCCTTTATTAAATCCAGTGTATTGGT
The DNA here is from genome assembly GCA_007136055.1 of Syntrophomonadaceae bacterium. Taxonomy (GTDB): domain Bacteria; phylum Bacillota; class Dethiobacteria; order DTU022; family DTU022; genus T3SED10-7. The sequence continues at coordinate 1,609 of SLHT01000181.1, read as the reverse complement.
TAGTTCTTGTAATAGTTTACTTGATAATGCGGATACAAAGTGGGTATTTATAATCAATACCATCATTTACTTGAACAGAGGCTACTATAACCATAACCAACCAAAAAATCCCTACAGCGATCAATAATATAATCCCGATAATAATGGGAATCAAAATAATGGAGGCAACTGTATATATGGCTATACTGATTTGAAAATTCAAAGCCTCTTTGCCCTGCCTGTCAACCCAGGCAGACTGATCTTTTTTGATTAACCAGATCACCAGGGGGCCAATTATATTGCCAAAGGTCGGAACAACTAATTGGACCAGCGCTGCCAAATGTACAAGCATACCAAAAGTTTTATCATCTTGAGTAAGCGCTATTTTTTCTGTCATCAAGCAACCTCCGATATTATACTGACTTTAGAGAAGTTTATACTTTACTTCTAGGATTAATAATAAGCCATAATACCTTATATTTCAAGGGTTTAGTTAATCTATTCTATTCAACAAATTCCTGCGGCTTGGTCTCCAGGTACTCGCGCAGGGTTTTACCTGACTCTTTCCACTCCCGTGCAGCATCTACCCCGATATAGCGGTAATGCCAGGGCTCAAAAATATAGCCGGTAATGTGCTCTTTGCCTTCAGGATAACTCATGGCAAAACCATATTTATAGGCATTTTCAGCCAACCACCAGCCCTGGTCAGTATTAGCAAATTCAGGCGACCAGTCATAGGCAGTTCCCCCAAAATCAACCGTTGTGCCCAGCTGGTGCTCGGACTGGCCGGGGCGGGCACTGAAGCGGTTGGCCTCTTCTTCACCATGCCTGCTGGCGTAATCCTGGAAAAGCCCTTTTTGGGTGCTATAGCTGCGGTAGGCTGAGCGAATACTTAAAATAACTTCGTCTTCTTTAGCAGCTTGCCAGGCTTGCCAGAGTTTTTTTAAGTGCTTTAGAGCCTCAGAGCGAAGCTGCATGCTGTAAGAAGGGTTCATATATGAAGGAATCGGTTCTAAATCATGTGGCACATAATCACTTTTCAGCTTTGTTTCTTTTGTCACCAGGGCCAGGAGATAATCACCGTCAGCAATTACTTTTAAATCGCTTTCCTGCGCACCCTGTTCTTCGTCATTAAGCTGTTCGCCATTCTGATCTACTTTTTCCGGCTCAGGTTCAGCTTCTTCCGGTACCTTCTCCGGTTCCTCCAAATCACATGGGGACGGCAGCGCTTCAGGTTCCTCTTCTTTATCTTTAAGCTGATCAGTTGTTTCTTCAACAACAGGATCTTCAGGCTGTCCACCGGTCCATAAACTGCAGCCCCCGATTAATAGCAGGCCTATGCCTATTAGTAGCATATAAATCAGGCCTATTTTAAATTTTATAGCTGAGAACAAGTCTAAACCTCCCGGCGCTTGCTTAAAATCTCCTCCGCCTTGCTAACGATACTTTCCGCACATATTCCCCGCTTTTCCAAAACCACATCACCCGGGGCTGAAGCACCAAAATCTTCGAGCCCCATAACCACACCTCTTGGACCGGCGATTGATTCCCAACCCATGGGCAGGGCTGCTTCGATCACCAGCCTCCGCTCAATATCGGCAGGCAGAACTTCTTCACGGTAAGCTTCATC
>SLHT01000083.1 GCA_007136055.1 Syntrophomonadaceae bacterium | reverse complement strand
CCGGCAAGAAGTTCTTCAAATTTTTGCTCAGTGCGCCGGCGGCAGTCCTCTTTAGCCTCTTCAGCATAGTAAGAAGCTGCTTCTACCATTTCTCCGAGGCTCCCACACCTTTCGAGTAGGTCGCTACAGAGGTTCTCGCCCTCTGTTCGGCGCTGGTTAAGGAGCTGATCAAGCGCTTCCTGCAGGGCAGCGCTGGCTATGGGCCAAATTTGCTCTTCAGATAATGTGATTCCACCCGGTTTAAATAGTTCAGGCATCTGCAGAAGGTGCTTTAACTGCACTTTTTCAGAGAGCTCCAACCTGGAGGAAAGCAGCTGCAGAGCCTGGCAGTAATCTTCCGCTAAATCATAATTAACTTTTACCTGGCGCAGGCCCGCCGGCATTTCATCCAGCACGAGGCTAACCTCGACCCGACCTCTTTTGATCGATTCTTGCAGCTGACTGCGAATACGATCCTCTAAAGAGTAAAGCTCGCGTGGAAGCCGCAGGGCAAAGTCAGCGTAGCGGTGATTTACCGAACGCAGCTCAGCAATAAATGTAAATCCGTCTTGTGAAGTGCTGCCGCGCCCGTAACCGGTCATACTGCTGATCATAGCCATCGTCCTTTAGCTTATATGGTTTATTGCTGCGTTAAATATATCATCAAAACGGGGCAAGCTCAAGAAATAATTAAAGGACTTAATTTGCCATGCCTGTCAAGAAGAATTATACTGTACCGCGGGAGTTGTTAGATCAATGTCTTTTGATATTTTAATAATGAAAACAATTACTGACGAACTGCAGAAAGAATTGGCAGGTACGCCCGTCCAGAGGGTCTATGAGCCTGAACGGAACGAGATCGTTATTCACCTCTACAGCCGGGGCAACCAGCCCGGGTTGTTATTTTCAATCGATCCCGCTTATGCGCGTGTGCACTTAACCGAAAAACGTTATCATAAAAATAACCTGCCCTCCCCTTTTTGCATGCTGCTGCGCAAGTATCTGGTCGGGGGTCGGGCTGCTTCTTTCAGCAACCCTCATTTGGAAAGGATCTTAGAAATAAACTTTGATCCCCCGGAAGGGCTGCAGCCGGTTAAGTTGATCGCTGAAATCATGGGCCGTCGCAGCAACTTGATTTTAGTTGACGCCGACGAAATGATCCTGGGCGCAGCTAAAACGGCATCGTGGTTAAAAAATCCGAAGCGGGTTGTTATGCCCGGCGAAAAGTACCAACTGCCTCCGGCACAGGATAAACTTGACCCCCTTGAAATGGAACCGGAACAGCTTACCGGTAATCTGGAAGATTATATTGCAGGCGGCATGAACCCTGAAAAAGCCCTTTTAAGCTCTGTTGGCGGAATAAGCCCGCTTACAGCCCGGGAGCTGCTTTTTAAAGCCGGATGGGACATTAGAAGTACTCATTCTTCCAGCAGGCGCCTCTTTAATGAAATACAGAAGTTATATTATGACAGTAGGGCAGGTAATCTGCAGTCTGTAATGCTGCCATCAAAAAATATATACACCGCCATGCCGCTCTCACATCTTCCCGCTGAAGAACAGTTTGAATACGACAGCGCCAACAAAATGTTAGATCAATTTTACACAAACTTAATCCAAAGCACCCGCGAAAATATTCTTAAAGATCAACTAAATAATGCGGCCGAGAAACGCCTTGCAACCCTGGATAAAAAGTTGGGCCAGCAAAGAAAAGAACTTCAGGCAGCTACGGAAGCGCCCCGACATCGCCTTTACGGCGAGCTGCTGCTTGCTTACGGAGACCGGGTCCCAAAAGGAGCTGAAAGTGTTGTCCTGCCCGATCTCTATAACCCCGATCACAAGGTAACCGTGCCTCTTAATCCGTCAAAAACAGTCAGCACAAATGCACAAAACCATTTCAACCGTTACCGTAAGGCAAAAAGCGGTCAGCAGAAAATAAAAAAGCAGCTTAATAAAACCAAAGCAGAAATAGCCTACTGCCGTGAACTGCTTTATACCATAGAAAATAACTGGGCAGGCTCCCTGGAAGAAATCAGGCAGGAAATGATCGAAGCAGGGTTCTTAAGAGAAAAGAAAAAGGCTGTGAAGAAAAAAGATGCGGTTCCCCAACCGCTTAAGTTTAAAGCTTCATCAGGACGAAGCATCCTGGTCGGCAGAAATAACCGCCAGAACGATTACATAACCTTCAAGGCGGCTGTGCGCCGCGACACCTGGTTTCATGTCAAGAACATTCCGGGAAGCCATGTAATTTTAAAGGAGGCTCCTTATCCTCCGCCACCTGAAGATCTTGAAGAAGCGGCATTCCTGGCAGCCTATTACAGCAAGGGTCGTGAAAGCGGCGCTGTAGATATCGATTATACCGAAGTGCGACATGTTCGCCGCCGTCCCGGCGGGAAGCCGGGTTTCGTGTTTTATGAAAATTATGAAACTATAACCGCCAACCCGCAGGATGAGCGGTTGAAAAAGTTATTTTGCCTGTCCTGACAACCGGCCGGGTGGCGCGGGCACAGCTTACGCGTATCTTTCGCTCCAGGGCTAGTTGTTTTTTAGCCAGACCAGGGCTCTTTTGAATGGTTCAGGCAGAGGGGCATAAAACTCCAACTGTTTTTCTGAACGGGGATGGGAGAAAAAAAGGCGGCTGGCGTGGAGAGCCTGGGGCAGTTTTAATTCCGGGGGCAGGTCACCTTTTCCACCTTTTGCATAAATGGGATCGCCGACTACGGGGTAACCGAGATAGGAAAGGTGCACACGGATTTGATGGGTGCGGCCGGTCTCGAGATTAAGCTTCAAAAAACTGTAATGGTCATAGTATTTAATAACCCTGTAACGGGTAACTGCTTTCCGACCACCTTCAATTACAGCCATTTTTTTACGATGCTGAGGATGGCGGGCAATTGGGGCTTCAATCCGACCGATTTTGGGACTGACCCGCCCGTGAACGAGAGCAAAATATTCGCGGCGCAGTTTTCTAGCTTTAAGCTGCCCGGACAGGGCACGATGTGCAAGATCGTTTTTTGCTACAATCAGCAGCCCTGATGTGTCTTTATCGAGCCGGTGAACAATACCCGGCCTCATCACTCCGCCGATACCTGAAAGGTCACTGCAGTGATTGAGCAGGGCATTGACGACGGTGCCCCCGCTGTGACCCGGTGCGGGATGAACAACCATCCCCCTCGGTTTATTGATCACCAGCAGATCGCTGTCTTCATAAATAACATCAAGCTGAATATCTTCCGGTTCAGCTGATGGCTCTTCCGGTGGGGGAATTGATATGCTAATCCGGTCATCATTCTGCAGGCGAAAATTCTTATCTTTACATATTATATCGTTAAGCAGGACACGACCCTCTACAATTAGCTGCTGAATCCGATTACGGGAGAGATCGTCTAATTCTTTAGCAAGGTAAGTATCGAGACGACAACCTCTATCTTCAACTCCAACGGTTAAATCTTCCCGTAATTCTTCAGCGCGGGGGCCCTTTTCGCCTGTCATTTCTGAGCCTTCTTTTTACCTTTTCCCGCATCTTTTTTGGATAGCGGAAAATAATCTTCTGTTTCTTTGTCTTCAGAAAAGATATAAAATACTGCCGCAATGAAAAGCAAGGCGGCTATAATCAGACCCAGGCTAAAAAGTTGAGCTGTAGTAAGCCCTAACAAAACAGGCTCTCCATGGCGGAAAAATTCAGTTGTAAAGCGCAGTAAGCCGTAAAGCACAAAAAGTGAAAGGGTAACAAAACCGACAAAGGGACGCCGCGGGCGTAATTGTTTGAGGACAATAAAGATTATTATTGAGCCGAAAGCGGCGTAAAGCTGCACGGGATGACGCGGCAGATCGTCTGCCAGGCCTGCGGGCAAAGCCCATGGCAAATCAGTTACCAGCCCGTAGCAGCAGCCGTTAAGAAAGCAGCCAATTCGCCCGAAAGCATAGCCGAGAGCTAAATACGGCGAGAGAATATCGGCCAGTTTAAAAAAACCAATGCGTCGCCACCTGCTCCAAAAGTAAAGGGAAGTTACTCCTAAGAAAAGACCGCCGTAAAAGGAAAGCCCTTCAAATTGGGTGAAAAAAGCAGATAAAGGCATAGTTCTGTAATAGCTCCAGTTAAGAAGTATATAGAGAATCCTTGCCCCGATCAGGCCTGAAAACGCACCAATGATTACTGCTTCAAGAATATAATCAGGATCGATCTTCACACGCGGGGCTTCCCTGTAGAGAGCCACGGCAGCAACCATGATGCCCAGGGCGATCATAAGGCCATAAGAGTGAACAGTTACACTGCCGATGCGAAATATTTCCGGGTACATCTAATCAGCTCCTTGTCCTCGCAATTGGGGATCTCGCCAAAAAGCAATCAGAAAAATCCCTATCCCTATGACGATTGCCGAATCAGCCACGTTAAATACAGGCGGCCAGACTGTGAAATTTATAAAATCAACTACGTAACCATCGCTAATCCGATCGATTAGATTGCCCAGGGCACCGCCCAACTGCAAAGATAGCCCGAAACGCAGCCATTTATGATCATCGGACAAAATCCGGTAGTAATAAAGAATCAATAACCCGACTACTACTGTTATGACAACAAAAAAAGCAGTCTGGTAGGGCAGCATCCCGAAAGCTGCCCCCGGGTTACGAACGTAAGTAATATACAAAAAGTTACCGATTACAGCTGTTGATTGCCCGATTTCCATGCTGCGGGAAACAATCTGCTT
>SLHT01000167.1 GCA_007136055.1 Syntrophomonadaceae bacterium | reverse complement strand
TATGATCAGATCCGCCAAAGTCTGGCTGATATGACTGTCAGCCCCATGGGCCGCGAGGTAGCTTTGCAGTTGCTTCCGTTGGCAGATTTTGAAGCTGTCGGAAGACGGTTAAAAGAAACCGGAGAAGGGCGTCTGCTCTGTTCTAAAAATGCTTTTACACCTTCAGCTGTTGATGATATTAAGCCGCAACTGTCGAGAACGGTAAAGGGATCTTCGCTTTCGACGGAAGAGCTGGCAGCTGTTATGGCCTTCATAAAGGCTGTCCGTCGCTGGGTGTCATTTTTTAAAGACATTAACCAGCGCGAGCTTTATCCGCTTTTATCCGCAATGGTTTCAGAAATCAGCCCCTGCCCTGAGTTAAGCGCTGCCCTGGAAAGGTCGCTGGATCCCGAGGGCAATAATGTCCTTGACACTGCTTCACCGGCCTTAACAGCCCTGCGCCGTAAAAAACTGGCATTACAAAATAAAATCAGAGATAAGCTCGATGAATACCTGCGCAGTTCTAAATACAGGCGCTATATACAGGAAGCGCTGGTTACCATCCGCAGCGGGCGCTATGTTTTGCCCGTTAAACAGGAATACCGGCAAAACATACAGGGCGTGGTCCACGATCAGTCATCGAGCGGCGCGACGCTTTTTATTGAACCACTGCCTGTGGTACAAATGCAAAATGAGCTTACTACCCTGCAGCGTCAGGAAGAACAGGAAATAGAACGGATTTTGTATCAACTGAGCGTGCAGGTAGCAGCTAACAGTGATGCCCTGACCCAAAACAGGTCTTTATATACAGAACTTGATATTATTATTGCCCGCGGCCTTTTAAGCCTCGCTATGGGTGGCCAGGAACCGAGGTTGCTTCAGGGTAGTGATGCCGGTTTGTTTTTTGAAAACGCTATTCACCCTCTGCTCCCCGGTGATAAGGTTCCGCTATCTATTGATTTGGGTGATTATGTCCAGACCCTTGTGGTTACCGGACCGAATACGGGCGGTAAAACCGTTGCTCTGAAAACAATTGGCCTGCTGACAGTAATGGTTCAAAGCGGGTTGCACATTCCTGCCGGTAAAAATACCAGGATTTCTGTTTTTAATAAAGTGAGGGCCGATATCGGTGATGAGCAGAGTATAGCGCAGTCTCTGAGCACATTTTCGGGTCATATGAAAAATATCATTTCCATCATCGAGGATGCAGGGCCGCACGCACTGGTCTTATTTGACGAACTAGGAGCGGGAACAGATCCTTCCGAGGGTTCTGCCCTGGCCATGGCTATACTTGGCGAGTTGACAGTAAAGGGTTCGCTGACTGTAGCAACGACCCATATTAATGAATTGAAGCTTTTTGCCCAGGTCCAGGAAAAAATGCAAAATGCTGCAATGGAATTTGATCCGGATACACTGACGCCGACCTACCGGCTTTTACAGGGTGTGCCCGGGCAGAGCAATGCTTTTTATATAGCGGAGCAGTTGGGTTTGCCTGAAAGTGTGCTTAAAAAAGCGAAAAGCTTTGTTCACCGCTCACATGACCAGGTTGAATCAGTTATTGCCAGCCTGGTCGAAGATCAGCAGCGCTTTCACAGGGACAGCCGCCAGGCCGAAATTGATCGAAGCCGGGCCGAAGTACTGATGGAGGAGCTGGAAAAAGAGCGCGAGCTTCTTCGTGCCAGGCGTGAAGATGTTTTACAGGAAGCCCGTGAAGAAGCGAGGCAGTTAATAAAAAGGACGAAAAGCACTGCTGATCAAATTATAAAAGAACTGCGTTCAATTAAAAGTGAAGACAGTGATAAACCGCTGGCCCGGGCCGAACAGGCCCGCCAGGAATTAAATATTCTGAGACGGGATGCTGAAGCAGGTGACGATTTAGAGGAAGGCGATCAGTATGTCCTGAATAAAGAAGATCTATCCGAAGGGCAGACTGTATATATTCGCAGTTTAAAGAAAAAAGGGGAAATTGTATCTTTTTCTTCGGACGAAGCGTTGGTTCAGGTTGGCAATATTAGGGTGCACCTGCCCCTGCATGAAATACGCTTAGAACGGAAAAAAGAATCAGCCGAAAATAAACAGCTCGAACCTGCAAATGCAAGTAGCTACAGCGTAAGTAAAGACCTGGCTGTAAGCAATTCCATTGATCTGCGCGGCCTTAACCTTGACGAGGCCCGTCCCCTGGTCGATAAGTTACTCGACAATGCCCTCTGGGCCGGATTGAGTCGGGTTGATTTAATTCACGGTAAGGGGACTGGAAAATTGAAGCAGGGCTTGCGCACTTACCTGAAAGGGCACCCCCTTGTCAGTACTTACCGGGGCGGAAGTTCTACAGAAGGCGGGGAAGGGGTAACCGTAGTGGAGGTCAACAGTTAAAATGTTCAGGCGGCAGGTGATGATCGGTGAAAACTGATTTATTGCAGCAAAGCATAATAGATCTTCTCGAACCCGGGATATTTAAGACTACCGCACAAATTGTCGAAGAGTTCCGTATTGAATTTCCTGGTTTGTGGAAAAAACTCGAAAAAGAAGGGGAAATGCTTTACGGCAGCAGCTGCAGTTCCGTTCAGCAGCCTGCTACCCGCATTTCCCAGTGTCTTCTATTGTTATCCGCAGAGCAGGTTATCTGCCTGCGAAGAAATGATGGCTATCGCTGGAGCAAAAGACAACATACCCCGGGTAGCCGTTAATTGCTATTCATATCAGGGCCTCTTGATATTACCAGGGTAACTTCGCGGTTTGAGCTTACGCTTGCCCCTGCTGCCGGTATTTGCTCTATAACCCTGTTTATCCTAACCTCATCATCAAATCGCTTCTCAATTGAAATTGTTTTCAGGCCGGACCTGCTGATTTCCAATTCTGCGATTGCCTGGAATTTACCGACAACATTAGGAACAATTACAACCTCGGGGCTGCCCGGTTGTTGAGCTATACCGCCATCGGGAAAACTGGTTGTATTAACTGATACAGTGGCCGGATCAGAAAGCTGTCCGTCCGGACCGCGGGCAGCCAAAGTATAAGTATAGATTGAGTCTAAATCAATGTCAGTGTCGGAGTGCTGGCGGGCGTTGGCCCTAAGCTCTATAAACGCATCTCCTCCCGATCCTTCCCGTACAGTTCTTCTTAACTCGAAACCTGTCACTTCGGGGCCTTCGTATTCCCACTGCAGTGTGACCCCGCTGGTGGTTACGTAAGCATTAAATAAAGTGATTTCACTTGTTGTCTGGCCTCTTTGTTCAGCCAGATCAACGAATCTGGGGTCTGCCGGTATTTCTTCGGCATCTTCAGGCCCTCTGCCGGGACCTCCCCTGCTTGACCAGCGTCCATCGGTTTTGATATATGGCGGACGGTTATAAAAAGGACCATCATGGAAATCGCAGGTTTGGCCTGGAGTCTGACCGGCAATGAAATAGTCGCTGGTTACAGCGCCTGCTGACTGGCAGGAAGTGTTAGGCAGCAGACCTGATCTGCTGCAAACCGAAGCCCTTACAATGCCTTCGGGTTGCTCAAAATCTTCAATTTCCAGGTCTTCAAATGCTTCCAGAAATACTTCACGCAGGAAGGCTGTTGAATAGCGCCAGCCCTGCTGGATACGACCCATTCTGGGTTCATCGTAACCCATCCAGAAGGTGGCTACCAGGTTCGGTGTATAAGCAGCAAGGTAAACATCTCTCCAGTCATCGGTAGTGCCGGTTTTGGCAGCAACGGGTCGGTCAATCTGTAGCGCCCGGCCTAAATATCGGGTGACAAAATCCTGAAGGATGTCGTTGACCAGGAAAGTTGACTGCGGGCTTAAAACCTGTTCGGGGTTAGAGCTGTTTTCGTAAAGCACTTCGCCGTGACGGTCAACTATTTTCTCAACAGTATGCAAGTTTACCCGGACCCCTTCATTGGCCAGAACACTGTAAGCCTGGGCCATATCAATGGCGCTGACCCCCCTGTGAAAACCGCCTAAAGTCAGGGCCAGGTTATCCTTTTCATCGGGGTGTAAAGTAGATATACCCATTCTTTCTGCATAATCGTAACCGACCTGCGGGCCGAGTTCTTCAAAAGCGCGGACAGCAGGAATGTTGTAGGAGAAGTACAGGGCTTCTCGAGCAGTAATAAAGCCCCTGAATTTGTAATCGAAGTTTTCAGGGAACCAGTCTCCGCGCGGACCGATATATGGCGAATCATCGAGAGTAGAACCCGCACCGGCCAGGGTTCCTTCTTCGAAAGCGGGGCCGTAGGTGATGATCGGCTTAATCGCTGAACCGGGCTGACGGAGAGTTTTAAAGCGAAGTATTTCATCTACTTTTTTAGCATAACTCCGCCCCCCGCCGAGAGCTTGAATCTGTCCCGTCCCTGGATCGGCTAGAACGATAGCTGCCTGCGGTTGGGGAACCCCTCCTTCCTCATCAACCAGTTCCTCGAGTTGAGATCGGGATAGGTCCTGGTTCGAAGGGAGAGCAGAGATAGCTTCCCTGACCCGGGGCATATTAACATAAATCGTAGTTGGATATAGATCGGTTTGCGCTAATACAGATTCAACGTGGCTTTGCATCTTTGGGTCCAGGGTGGTGTAAACGCGCAGACCGCCCGTATAAATAGCAAGGTAAGCTTCCTGGCGAGAACCTATAGTCGGAATTGCGCTTAAGATACTAATTAGTTCTTCATGGACCACGTAATCAACAAAATGAGGATATGGATATTCTTCAGTGGGTGGGTCTCCGTATG
>SLHT01000107.1 GCA_007136055.1 Syntrophomonadaceae bacterium | reverse complement strand
CTTCACGCAGGGCGCCCTGTTTTTTCAAATATTCCTGAGTCCGGGTACTGTCTTCCCAAAAACCGGGTTCAGAAGCTTTTTCTTCTATTTCCTGCAGTTTTTTTAGCTTCGCATCATATTCAAAGAGAAGCCCTCATTTCCTCAAATCTTTTCTGTTGAAGAGCCAATTCTTCCCTGTATTCTTTCAACATTTAGTCACCAACTTTCAATTTGATCAGGAGACAGGATTCAGAAGGCAGAATTCAGGATTCAGACCTCAGGATGCTTCTTGAATAACCTTCGAGCATTTTACTAACCTCACAAATCATATTATTCATTGAAGTTGTATCTGCGTAACCCAAATCATTTGCAAGGATAAGATAGTATCTGCACTCTTCGATCGAGCCACGAGCGATATTATAGTATCTCAGTTTGTCTTTATTGCTTCGTCTGCAAAAACCTTCAGCAATATTTGCAGGAATAGAAACTGCGGCCCGTCGAAACTGCGATGTTAGACCATATGCTTCATGCCCTGGAAACTCTCTCGCTAATTGATAAACAGCTAACACAAAAATCATGTGCTTTTTGCCATACCAGCAAATCTTCAAATGTTTTTGCAGGTTGTTTCATCTTCTCTCCTGACTCCTGCCTTTTGCATCCTGCACTCTATTTCCCGCAGCATTTCTTGTGTTTTTTCCCGCTGCCGCAGGGGCAGGGTTCATTGCGGCCCACCTTGTCAACGGTAACCGGTTCGGGTTTTGACGGCTGACCCTCTTCAGCCCGTCCCTGCCCTGCCCCGGCCGAGGCAGCGCCGCCTCCGACAGTGGCCATGTGCGGCCGCAGGCCCTTCGCTTCACCCGCAACTGCCTCCCTTTGGGGAGTCTCAGTTACCCGCACCTGGTATACTGCCCGCACAACATCATCCTGGATCTGCTGAATCATATCTTCAAACATATCAAAACTCTGGCGCTTATACTCCACCAGGGGGTTTCTCTGTGCATAAGCCTGGGTATGAATTTCGTGGCGCAGCTGATGCATGGCATCAATAAAGTGCATCCAGTGCCGGTCAACAGTTTTCAGCAGAACGACCCTTTCCAGCTCACGCATAATTTCAGGCTTGATAACTTCTTCACGATCTTCATAAAAAGCACGAGCCTCTTCAAGAATCAAATGCCGAGCGTCACCTGTTTCGCGGTCTATAAAATCTGCCAGGGCGAATTTATTTTTGCGGACGCAGATATTTTCTATTCTCTCCAGTAAAGCACGGGCATTCTCATCGTCAAGAAAGCCGACCTCGGCAGTGTATTCATGGACCAGGCGGTCTACAACTTCTTCGATCATGCCCTGGATCGGCTCCTTCATATTCTCACCTTCCAGGACCCGGCGGCGCTGGCCGTAGATAACTTCACGCTGGGCATTTAGCACATCGTCATATTCAAGCAGGTTCTTGCGTATTTCAAAGTTGCGTGATTCCACTTTTTTCTGAGCATTCTCGATTCCCCTGCTGACCAGGGGATGATCAATAGGGATATTTTCTTCAATACCAAAGCGTTCCATCAAGGAAGCTATATTTTCCCCGCCGAACAGGCGCATCAGATCATCTTCAAGCGAAACAAAAAACTCTGAAGATCCGGGATCTCCCTGGCGGCCGGAGCGGCCGCGCAGCTGGTTATCAATACGGCGGCTTTCGTGCCTTTCAGTCCCCAACACATGCAGCCCGCCCAATGCCACTACTTCCTCACGCTGTTTTTGGCTTTCTGCAACCGCTTTTCCAATTAACTCTGAGTGGCGCTTTTCCCAACGCTCCCTGTCATCTTCAGCGAGCTCAGCTTCCGGCACCCCGAACTCTTTTTCCAGCTGCTCCATCACAAGGTATTCCGGATTTCCGCCGAGGATAATATCCGTTCCCCGCCCCGCCATATTGGTCGAGATGGTAACGGCCCCTTTACTTCCGGCCTGGGCAATGATATAAGCTTCCCGGGCATGATTAACTGCGTTAAGAACTTCGTGCGGGACCTCCTGCCTTTTCAAAACCTTGCTCACCATTTCCGATTTTTCAACGGAAACAGTACCGACCAGGACAGGCTGCCCCTTCTGCTGACAGTCAATTATTTCTTCTACTGCGGCCCTAAACTTGGCATTTTCCGTTTTATAAATAAGATCCGGCATTTCCTCACGGATCAACGGTTTATTGGTGGGAACAGCAACCACGTCCATACCATAGATACTGCGAAGCTCATCTTCCTCGGTCAGGGCGGTTCCGGTCATCCCGGAGATTTTTTCATACATGCGAAAATAATTCTGGAAGGTAATTGATGCTACAGTCTGGCTGCCAGCCTGAACCTCAACCCCTTCCTTGGCTTCGATGGCCTGGTGCAGGCCGTCAGAATAGCGACGGCCGGGCATCAGGCGACCCGTGAACACATCGACGATCACTACCTTGCCATCCTGGACCACGTAATCAACATCCCGCTCAAAGAGTGAATATGCTTTAATCAGTTGATCAAAATAATGGCGGTGTTCACCAGCTGCATCAGCCTCTTGTTCATCAAGATCAAAATCATCATCGTCTTCATCACGAACCTTGTCCAACCTTAAGAGCTGTAAAAGCTGCGGATTAACCCGCTCAAGTTCACGGTAACCTTTGTCTTTTATATCAGCCACCCTGGTGGCTTCATCGATGATATAATATAGTTCTTCATCAAGATGGTTAAGGCGTTTCTCAGTCATCAACTGGTGCTTGGTCCGCTCGACCAGCCGTTCTATACCGGGTTCCTTCATTATTTTTAACAGCTTTTTATTTTTTGGAGCGCCGCGGCGCACCAGTAAAAGTTTTTCCGCAGCCTCTTCACGCTGATCAGCATCAAGATCTTCACGGGCGCTGTTTAACAGTTCATTAATCAGTTTAGCCTGCTTGCGAATCAAGTGTTCAACTTCATTTTTCCAGCGGCCGTATTCTTCCTTTGTTTCGATTTTACTGCTGATGATAAGCGGAGTCCGCGCCTCATCGATCAAGATACTGTCCACCTCGTCAATGATAGCGTAATGTTGATCACGCTGGACCATATCTTTTTTGTAGATAACCATGTTGTCGCGCAGGTAGTCGAACCCAAGTTCATTGTTTGTAGCATAGGCGATATCCCTGCTATATTGATCACGACGCTGAGCAGGTTCCAGCCCCTGGACAATCAACCCCACATTTAGGCCTAAGAATTCATAAACCGGGCCCATCCAATCTCGATCACGACGGGCGAGGTAGTCGTTGACAGTAACAATATGAACACCTTTGCCGGTCAGGGCATTTAGGTAGGCAGGCATGGTGGCCACAAGAGTTTTGCCTTCCCCTGTTTTCATCTCGGCAATCCGCCCCTGATGCAGGACAAGGGCTCCCATAATCTGAACATCAAATGGACGCATACCTGTTTGCCGCCGGGCTGCTTCCCGGACCAGCGCAAATGCCTCGGGCAGAATAGTATCTAAGTTATCGCCCTGCTGCAGGCGTTCTTTAAATTCCTCGGTCTTGCCCGGGAATTGCTCATCAGAAAGCTCGGCAGCCCAGGTTTCCAGGTTATTAACCTGTTCAACTATATTTTGCAAGCGTTGAACTTCTTTTTCATTTTGGTCGCCGAATAGTTTTTGAATAAATGAAGCCATTGAAAAGCCCCTTTCAGACTGCAGGAGTTAAAAAAGGTTATTAAATTCGCTCTACAAGCAGCGGTGAAACAACCTGAATATGCTATCTGCAAAAAATGATTTTTTCACACACCCCGAATTCCATTATTAATCCTTGCCATAATTCTACCACAGCTACCCGGTTCTAAACAAAGGCCCGCTATTTCAATGCGCCGGGATCAAGTTCACTGCACAGCGCCCACAGGCTTCCCGACACCAGGGAGTGGCCCCCGAGAATAACCGGTATGGGGCAATCCATTGCCGCTTTTGTAAAGTCTCTCAACCAGGGATGAATTATCTCTTCCCACAACCCCAGGTCGGATAAAAAACGGTCTCGATCTGACGGATAATGCCTGTAATGATGGATCAAGACCCGGCTGTCGATAAAAGCACAGCGGGCTACCATGGCCAGGTAGCTGAAAAACATGTCAAGTCCGACGTGGTCTATGAGCAGGCCGAGCAGGGAGATAACCTCGTTTGCTTCAATACGGCCAAGGGATTTCATGCCACGCTCTTCAGAGAAAACACGCAGTCGCAACTTGAGGATAGCGTTGAGGCGTCCGATAATCGGCGCCCCAACCCTGCCAACAAGGGCAACATCTTCGTATTCGTCACCCAAAATGACCTTGGCCTGTTCCAGGGTGCTGTAATCGAGGCCCAGGCTGTCAATAGCTGCCCTGGTCCGGGGTCCGGCAAAAGGACCGGCTCCTAAAACAAGTAGATCACTGGGGGTATCAATATCAAATAAAAGACCAAGGGAATGGGGCATCAACTCCATTTCCAAGTCGAGTTGATCACGCAAAGTAAGGGCCAGGCTGTTATCCATAGCCGGCAGTTCGACCCTGTCCAGATCAGGAGGAACTGTAAAAGCAACCAGATCGACAGACTGCGTGTTGTTGGTATAAACAAACCGTTCCCGACTGAGCAGTTTTTGGCAAACCATATTTAACTCTTCAACTGTAATCAGGGGGCTGCCTGCTCCATTAAGGCAGAATACTTTCGTCAAGCCATGATCCCTGATTATAGCCTGCAGCGCTTGTCCGTAGTGGAATTTTTCAGGCACAATGGAGTTAAGAAAAACTTCTGCCCCTAAACGGGATGCCGGTTCAACAAGTTCAGGGCGATTGGTGGACAGATAGATTCTCTCCAGGCATGGCACCTGGCTTATTTTTTCCAGGTTATCCAGCAATGCGGCCTGGCGAACCCGGACCATGGCTTCTTCTACATCACTTTTTGGCTGCGACCCTTCAAAGATTACGGCGCTTACCCCGTCAGTCATGAAAACGAACCTCTTCTTCCTGCAAGCCGGTGTTTTTCAATACGAACTACTTATTCTGGCTCAATAAGCCCGTAATCTCCATCTTTGCGCCGGTAAACAACATTAACACCTTCTGTTTCGGCATTGGTAAAAACAAAAAAATTGTGACCCAGCAAATCCATCTGAAGAATTGCTTCTTCAATACTCATCGGTTTTAAAGTAAACCGCTTGGTTCTGACAACCCGCGGGGCATCATCTTCTAAGCGTTCTTCAGCTTCCAGAGCTGCATGTTTCTCGCTGATCGTACGCATTCCTCTATGCCGCAGCGATTTGTTCATGCGGGTCTTGTATTTCTTAACCTGACGCTCCAACTTATCCACGACCATATCAATTGAAGCATACATATCCCCTGTTGATTCTTCTCCACGCAAAATCAAGCCATTCAAATTCAGGGTTACTTCAATAATATGCTCTTCCCTTATAACACTCAGAACTACCTGGACATCGGTAGCCTTATCAAAATGCTTCTCCAGTTTACCGAGCTTCTTCTGGGCATAATCAACCAGAGCCGGAGTGGCTTCAATATTTTTACCACGTACATTTATATTCATGATCTGTACCTCCCGCTTATTGATGTAAAAAACATTCTACTACAATTACTATTCCCCAGTCCAGTACAAATTCCTTCCTGAAGAAATTACTTAATTAAAGGATTATAAGCAATTACAGCCCCGTGTACTTCCGCTCCGCTCCGGCACAGGGCTTTTGCTGCCTCGTTCAATGTTGACCCGGTAGAATAGATATCGTCAATTAAAAGCACAGTGGTCCCCAGCAGGGGTGTTTCACTGCAGCTAAAGACGCCGCGGATATTTTCAAACCGTTCCCTGCGGGATAATGTGGCCTGGGAGATAGTATCAGTAGTTTTTTTTAGAAGAGGCAGGCACTTTTTTCCTAAAACCCGGGCAGTGTGATGGGCAATCAGGCTGCTTTGGTTATAACCCCGTTCTTTTTCCCTGCGACGGTGCAGCGGTACCGGCACAACCAGGTCAGGCTGGCAAATCATACTGCCTGTTATTTCCAACCCCAGCCACCTCCCCAATGGACGGGCTAGAGAACGGCGTTTATGGTATTTTAGACTGTGCAGCAAAAACCGCCACTGCTTTTCATAAAAGGAAAGGGCAAAAAGGGACTGCAGGCAGGGAAATGTCAGGCAACATGAACATGCTTCTCCCCCGGGTAATAACCTTTCACAGACCGGACAAATGTAACCTGCGGGAGTGAAGCTGCCAGCGCATGAAGAGCAGGTAGGGGGGCCTTCACTTGATAACAGAACCGCTCTGCAAAACAGGCAGCGCTCAGGAAATAAAATGTGCGTAACAGAACCAAACCATGTGGAAAGAGCTCCCGGTTTGTTTAACTCAAAACTACTCCGGCTGTTCAACAGTCAAGATCCCCCAAGCGCAGGCGGCCAGCCAGAAAAGTATAGCGTTCTTCAGCCTTGTTGTTACGAATAGCTATGGCCAGGGCTTTTTTACTGCCGACCAGTACAGCCAGTTTACGGGCGCGGGTGATCCCGGTATAGAGAAGGTTGCGCTGCAGCAGCATATAGTGCTGGGTAAGCACCGGCATTATAATCACCGGGTATTCACTGCCCTGGCTTTTGTGGACAGAAACAGCATAAGAAAGAACCAGCTCGTCGAGTTCGGTAAAATCATATACAACAGGGCGGGGCTGGAGCAAATCGCGAAAAGTAACTACCAGCTCGGTTTCTTCCCTGTCGATCGCTGTAATCAAGCCGATATCACCATTAAAAACCTCTTTTTGATAGTTATTGCGAATCTGCATCACCTTGTCGCCAAGACGAAGAATTGTCCCTTTGCTTGAAGCTTCCACTTTATCACGGGCCCGGGGGTTTAAGGCCTCCTGCAAAAGCAGGTTCAGGCGATCTACTCCTGCAGCAGTCTTGCGCATAGGGGTCATAACCTGCAGATCAAGCAGCGGATCGAAGGGCCCATAGTTAGGCAGGCGTTCGCGGCAGAGTTGGACAACCAGTTGAGCAGCCTGTTCAGGATCCTCTTCGTGCATAAAAAAGAAATCTTTGCGCTTTAAGTTAAGATAAGGCATCTCACCCTGGTTTACACGGTGGGCATTGACAATAATCATGCTTTCACGGGCCTGCCGGAATATATAGCTGAGGCGAAAACAGGGTATGTTTCCCGCATTAATTAAATCTTTAAGGACATTGCCTGCTCCAACTGCAGGAAGCTGGTCTACATCTCCGACCATGATCAGGCGGCAGCCTGAAGGCAGGGCTTTTAAAAGGTTGTACATTAACATCTGGTCAACCATTGAAGCCTCATCGATAATCACAATCCGGGCATTAACATGGTTGTCTTCATTGCGTTGAAAGCGGAAGCCTTCTCCCTCGGTATAAGTGTATTCCAGTAAACGGTGGATAGTAAATGCTTCTTCCCCTGTAGCTTCGGTAACCCGTTTAGCCGCTCTGCCGGTCGGAGCGGCAAGCAGCACTTTTTGTTTCATCAGCTGAAAAGTTGAAAGAAGCGCCTTGATGGTTGTAGTTTTACCTGTTCCGGGCCCGCCCGTAACGACAAGGACACCGTTATGCAGGGCGTAATCGAGAACCTCCAGCTGTTCATCGGTTAAATGCGAACAGTCGTGCTTGACTTTACTTAGGACACCCTCAATTTCAAGTCGGGTATAGGGTTTGGCTAATTTGCTTAACTGCAGGATTAAACGGGCGGTACCCTGCTCGGCATGGTAAAAAGGAGCATAATAAACTGCTTCCCCGGACTCCTGTTTCTCGCAGAACAGGCGCTTTTGCTCAACCATGTATCGAAGCTGCTCTTCGAGAAAAGTTTCTTCAAGCACTTCAACTGATACATCGAGCAGTTCTTTGATCCGTTCAAATAAAACCTCTCGCGGCAAATAGACATGACCCTGCTCGGCTGCCCTGCTGAGGGTGTATGTAATTGAAGCCTGGACTCTTTCCGGTGCATTTTCCGGCAGGCCCAGTTGACGGGCGATTTTATCGGCAGTTTTAAACCCGATGCCGAATATATCTTCCGCCATGCGGTATGGATTCTCCTGGACCTGGTTTATTGTATCAGGCCCGTAACGGCGGTACAAGCGCATTGCCTGCCCCACACCTACCCCATAGCCCTGGAGAAATACCAGCACATTTTGCACATCTTTATACTGCCTGTAGCTTTTTATAATACCGGCCGCTTTTTTTGCCCCGATACTATCTACTTCCTGCAGACGGTGCGGCTCGTTTTCTATGATCTCTAGAGTGTCCAGACCGAAATGATCAACTATTTTATCCGCTGTTGCCGGCCCGATACCCTTAATTAGACCTGAAGAAAGATAACCTTTTAAGCCTGCCGTGGTTTTGGGAAGAAGCCGCTCCCACCGATCTACTAAAATCTGCTTACCGTAACGGCTGTGCACCTGCCACTCACCGCTAATCTGCAGGCTTTCACCTTCCTTCATCGGTGGAAAATTACCAACAATGGTCACTGTCTTGCCGTCCCTGCTGCGCAGCACACCGACCAGGTAAGAGCTTTCTTCGCTGTAGAATCTAATTTTCTCAAGAGTTCCTTCAAGCTGTTCCAGCAGTTTAACCCCCTGTTTTCCTTAGTCTTCGGCCGGCCGCATCAGCCCTTCATTTAATGACGCTTTTAAAGATTTAACGCACAAAAGTTTCTCACGCAAGCATTGTGAACTAGCTTCAGCTCCGTAAGATTGCTTACTGACCAATTCTACCACAAATCAGTTCATAATTCTGCCTGTCCCTGTAATGAAGAGAGGCTCCACCGCTGCCTGTAAAATGCTTCAGCACCGTTGGAGCCTCAATAATTTGATCGTTTAACCGGGGATACCGTACCGGGCTGATAACATTTCCCGGCTAGCGTAACCGGCAAAACTTAGAGCGCTTCTTTAAGCAGCGCTACCTTGTCCGTTTTCTCCCAGGGCAGATCCAGTTCGGGACGACCAAAATGTCCGTAAGCTGCGAGCTTCTGGTATATTGGATTGCGCAGTTGCAGGTTTTCTATAATTGCGGCCGGACGAAGGTCAAAATGCTTGCGGACCAGTTCTTCTATAACCTTTTCCGGCACTTTTTCCGTGCCAAAGGTTTCAACCGACAACGAAACAGGATGGGCCACTCCGATAGCATAAGCAACCTGAAGCTGACATTTATCGGCAAGGCCTGCGGCAACTACATTTTTCGCTACATACCGGGCAGCGTAACATGCTGATCGGTCAACTTTAGTCGGATCTTTACCGGAGAATGCGCCTCCACCGTGTGCGGCGTAACCTCCATAAGTATCAACAATTATTTTCCGCCCGGTCAGGCCGGCATCACCCTGGGGACCACCGACAACAAAGCGTCCGGTCGGGTTAATCAGGTATTTTGTTTCCGGGACTATCAACCCGGTGGGGCAAATTTCTTCCACAACAAGTTCGATCATATCTTTTTCAATCTGCTCGAGGGTAACTTCATCACTGTGTTGAGTTGATATAACCACTGTATCCAGGTGCGACGGCTTGCCGTTTCGGTAAGCAATACTGACCTGGGTTTTACCGTCAGGGCGCAAATATTCAAGGGTATTATCTTTGCGTACGGCAGCAAGTCTCTGGGCCAGCTTATGAGCC
Organism: Syntrophomonadaceae bacterium; assembly: GCA_007136055.1. GTDB lineage: Bacteria > Bacillota > Dethiobacteria > DTU022 > DTU022 > T3SED10-7. The sequence continues at coordinate 7,158 of SLHT01000107.1, read as the reverse complement.
AGAGAAATAGGCAGCGGCATTAATTCCTCGGTTTCAGTGCAGGCAAACCCGAACATAAGCCCCTGGTCACCGGCGCCGACTAAATCATACTGATCACTTTTTTCCCCACCCCTTGTTTCGTAGGCCTGGTCGACCCCCTGGGCAATGTCGGGCGACTGTTCATCAATAGAGCTTATTACCGCGCAGGTTTCTCCGTCAAAGCCAAACTTGGCCCTGGTATAACCGATGTCCATAACTTTTTCCCGCACTAACTTTGGAATATCAACATAGCAGGTGGTTGTAATTTCACCGGCAACCAAAACCAGGCCGGTGGTAACCAGGGTTTCCGCTGCAACACGGCCCTGTGGATCCTCTGCCATAATCGCGTCGAGAATAGTATCAGATATTTGATCGGCGAGCTTATCCGGATGCCCTTCGGTTACTGATTCCGAAGTAAAAAGAAAGTCTTTCTGGTTCACTGATGTTTCCTCCTTCAAGATTTAGAATTTATAGTTACCCGTAAACCAATATCTTAATCCTGCTGTCGAGTTAAACAGAGGCCGGTTGAGGCTTTATTTTCATGAAACTTCCCTCAAACGTAAAAAGCCTCTTCTTTTTAAGAGGCCTTCGTGGCACCCCTCATCTCCCGGGGAAGGCAAACCACCCCGCAGCAATTGGCACCGTGACGCATCATCCGGTTGCCGGGATTCATCGGGGCTGTCCCTCCTCCGCTCTGGATAAGAGTAACTATATTTAATTATACTGATATTATATTCTAAACGGCTTTAAAAGTCAATTTTTGTTTTTTCACGCTCGCGATCCACAACAGCAAACCAGAGTTCACCGGAGGCGACGACTTTCCCTTCAACCTTCGCCTCAGCGCTGCCCTTGCCGAGGTTGCGGCGCATGCCGGTCATGGTAATTACCAGTTCCATTTGGTCGCCTGGCTTAACCATTTGTTTAAAGCGAAAATTGTTAATCCCCGTAAAAAGGGCCAGCTTGTTTTCATTGCCCGGCATACTGAGCACGGCTACTGCACCAACCTGGGCCAGCGCTTCAACTACCAGCACTCCGGGCATAATCGGCTCCCCCGGGAAATGGCCCTGGAAAAATGGTTCGTTGATGGTTACATTTTTAAGGCCCGCCGCTTTTTCGCCGGGAACCAGTTCGGTGATCTTGTCCACCAGTAAAAAGGGGTAGCGATGCGGCAGCACTGATAATATTTTTTTTATGTCAAGCTGCTCTGCGGTCATTTGTCATATCTCCTCTCTATAGCTGCCAAAAATACTTATAATTCGCCCTGGTCTTTCATTTTTAGTCCTGCCATGCTTTCTTAAGGATTGCGCTTACTTCCGCATCACTGACCTGATCAAAGTGACGGTAAAACTGGCCGACAGCAGCAAAGTGGGCAGGTGCTTCAAGGCAGATAAGCTCATCGACTTCGTTTTCAAGCATGTTTAAAGTATCAGGAGGCCCCACGGGGACGGCCAAAATAAGCTCAGATGGTTTTTTCTCCTGCAGGCTGCGCAGGGCGGCCATTAAAGTATAACCTGTAGCCACTCCATCGTCGATCAGGATTACCAGGCGCTTATCAACAACAGGCAGGGGGCGTTTCCCGCGGTAGATTTCAAGACGGCGCCTGATTTCATTTTGTTCCTTTTCGACAGCCTTGTCTATATAGTCGCCTGTAACATTTAAACGGGAAACTATACTTTCATTAACCATCACAAAGCCGTCACCTGTAACGGCGCCGATCGCCAGTTCCGGCTGGTACGGGGCGCCAATTTTACGGGTTATAATCAGGTCCAGATCTCCGCCGAGGCTTTCCCATACCGGCTCGGCCACCGTTACTCCACCGCGCGGGACAGCAAGAATAAGCGGCTCTTTTTCATGGTAAGGTTTTAGCTTATCGACCAGTTTTTTACCCGCCTGGCGGCGGTCTTCAAAAAGCACTGCTATCACCTCTTTTACAGGGCTAGTGAATTAAAAATCTCCTTTGTCGCTTTGACAGCTTTCGAGTCATCCGGAAGCTTTAGCAAAGCTTTTCCCTGGAGATCGTATTCAGCCACCATGGGGTCATTAGGCACCTCGCCGAAAAGGTCAAGACCGCTTTTTGTTATTTCCGGCTCCAGTTGGCCTAACTCGCCTTCACGGCTGCGGCCAATAATCAGACCCATTTTGGAAACCGCAATCTTCACGTTATTGACAATTTCCCTAACCCGACCGGCAGACCGGACACCACGAGCAGTTGAGTCGCTGGTTACCAGGAGCAGGTCCACGTTTGGCAGCAGTCTTCTGCTTAAGTGCTCAAGCCCTGCTTCATTATCAATGACCATATAATCATAGTTTTTGCTTAATTTTTCAAGGTAATTTTTTAACAGGTCGTTCGGGTAACAGTAGCAACCCGGCCCCTGTGGGTTGCCCATCACCACCAGGTCAAAGGCATCCTCTTCAACCATAGCCCTGCTCAGGCGGTACTCAATAAAAACATCCTTGGTCATACCAGTAGGGACAGCTTTAGGATCCTTGGTTTCTTCAAGCATGGTTCCGATTGTCTCGGTAACTTCCAAGCCCAGGGCTTCGTTCAGGTTTGCGTTGGCATCGGCGTCAACGGCTAAAATGCTTTTCCCTTTTTTTTCTTCGATTAAGTAGCGGATTAGAAGGGCTGCAAGGGTTGTTTTTCCTGTGCCCCCTTTTCCGGCTATGGCAATACGTTTAGTCATTAGTGTTTTCCTCCTGTCCTGGTTCTATAATCTTCCGGTGAGAACTTCTTCAAGCTGGCCAATAGTGCTGCAGGGCCACATTTCAACTATTTCGCTGATCGCGTTTACTGAACGGTAATCAGGCCATTGATCTAAAGGCAGCGGGTTAAGCCAGATTACACGCTTGACGCGTTCATTTAATTTTTCAAGTTCTTTTAAAGACCGATCCAGGGAGACGGTTTTTGTATCGCTGACCACAATTACGGTTGTTTTTGCATTTATCAGGTCAGGATATTTACGGGCCATCTCACTTAAAGCCCGGCCTAAGTTAGTGCCACCGCCCCAGTTTTGGCTTTGCCTGATCACCCGGTCTAAAATATGCTGCAAGTCTTTCCTGCCCTTTAATCCAGGGGTAAGGTTTTCAACATCGTCTGAAAAACTAAAGCATGTCAGGTTGCGCACAACTTCCTGCAGGCCGAGTAAAAAGTGGAGCACGAAAGTGCTGTACTGCTTCATCGAGGCGGAAACATCACAAAGTAAAAGAATCTGCTGCTTTGAACGACGCTTCGGCTTGTGCTTCAGTTTAAATATTATTCCCCCAAAGCGCATATTCTCCCGCATCGAACGGCGCAGATCAAGCGTGCCGCTACGGGGGCCGGTGCGGCGGCGCCTTAAAATTTTAACAGCCAGTTTACGGGACAATTTTTGCAGGAGCTGCTCGGCAGCAGGCATATCAGCAGCCCTGATTGCCTCTATATCTTTTTCGCGCAGACCCTGATCTTCGCTGCCTGCGAAAGAGCCCGCCCCGGATCCGTCTGCGTTATGAAAACTTTCCTGTTCACTACTTTTTTTTGTGCGGCAGTAGCGCAGGTGGCTTTTGACCACTGTTTCAAGAAGAGGACGGAAACGGGATTCGACGTTTTTACCTGTTTCGGTCTTTTGCAAAAAATCCTGGAGGCTGTCGCGCTGCTGCTGAGACAAAGAACTGTACTGCTGCAGCTCTTTTTCTGAAAGCTGCAGGGACTCTCCTTTAAACTGCAGTTCACTATCGGCCTGGTTAATTAGATTTTCAAGCTGCTGCCGGTAGGAAGCTGCAGTTTCTGACTTTCTTTGATGCTCTTCTTGAGGAACAAAAAAATGATCAAACATGCGGCTGAATATTGCCTGATCCCGGTAGCTCTTAACCAGGGTAGTCTGCAGGGCAGCCTTGAACTCGCTGCGGTTGGCAAGGTCCACCCTGCCCAGGGCCTTTAAAGCGTCAATCATTTCTGTCGTCCCCAGCGGAAGACCTTCACGGCGCAGCATGTCGACAAAGGTGGCAATATTTTCTTCAAGCCGGCTTTCACGGCTTTCGGGCAGTATATCTTTTATTGACACCGGCAAATGTCACCGCCGTCTTCAGTATTTTTAAGAATTTTTTCGACCCCTTCCGGGCCTATTTCCCTCTTAAAGTACTGCTGGTCAGCATGGGTCTTCAAAACCAGGTTTAAGGTATCGGCAACCAGTTTTCCGTCAAGGCGGTTGCGATTGAGGGCAACCAGTGCCCTGGCCCAGTCCAGGGTTTCGGCTATAGACGGCTTTTTGCGCAAGTCCTGCTTTTTGCGCAGCCGGGCAACCACCCGGGCTGTTTCCCAGGCCAGGCGATCGCCAATACCGGGCACCTTGGCCTTAATAATTTCGACTTCTTTTTCTACTTCGGGAAAATCAAGGTAGAGGTAAAGGCACCTTCGCTTTAAGCCATCTGAGAGCTCCCGTTCATTGTTGCTGGTCAGGACAACAACCGGAATGTTTTTGGCCGCAACCGTTCCCAGCTCGGGTATTGAAACCTGGAAATCGGAGAGCACTTCAAATAAAAAGGCTTCAAACTCGGGGTCACACTTGTCTACTTCATCGATCAAAAGAACCACCGGTTTTTCAGCCTGAATTGCCTTGAGCAGAGGTCTTTCCAACAGGTAATCGCTTGAAAACAAGTCTTCTTCGCGAATCTGCTCATCTTCCAGGTTTCGATTCATCTGAATCCTCAGCAGCTGGCGCTGGTAATTCCATTCATAAAGGGCCTTCGTTTCATCAAGCCCCTCGTAACACTGCAGGCGAATTAGTTCCGTTTCCAGTATTTCAGCCAGAACTTTACCCATCTCGGTTTTCCCGACTCCCGGGGCACCTTCAATTAATAACGGTTTTTTAAGATCAAGCGCTAAGTAAACAGTCAGAGCGGTGCTTTCATCGCAGATATAACCAACCTGCTCAAATTTTTTTCTTAAACCGGAAAGTGTAGTGGTCATGGTAATCTTCCTTAATTATAAGTATTTAGTCTGCATTACTATGCTTTCCTGCCTGTCACGTGGAGCTACGCAGTTTTCAGGCAGAAATCGTAATGTTACTATTATCGTTTAACCTGTATACAATGATACTATACTTGTGGAAAGCGGGCAAACCCCACCCATTTAAAGTATGGCAAGATCAATTATGTTTGTGATAAAATTAAATTAGCAAAAAGACTACCTGAATGGAGGGGAAAATGATTAAGTTTAACGGTCTCTCTGAAACCGGAAAGATAGAGTCGGTGCTGATGAAAAGCCCGGCTAAAGCCTGGCTCGGCCAGGATAATGTCAATATGCAGTGGCAAAAGCTTAACTACCCTGAAAAACCGGATTTCCAAAAAGTACTCCAGGAATACAACCAGTTTGCCTCGATAATTGAAGCACATGTTCCTGATGTTTATTACCTCCCAGAAGATGATAATACCAGCCTCGATTCAATTTACACCCATGACCCGGTCATTATAACAGAAAAAGGAACTGTACTCTGCAGGATGGGTAAAGAAGAAAGGGAAAATGAACCCTCTTTAGCCGGCAAATACCTGGAAGAATTAGGTATGCCTGTCCTTGGCGAAATCAAGGCGCCGGGAAAGCTTGAGGGCGGCGACGTGGTCTGGTTTGATGATGGCACAGCAGCAGCAGGCCTCGGTTACCGCACTAATAGAGAAGGGGTAAGACAGCTGCGGGAGTTGACTAAAGGTCTAGTTGAAGAGATTGTGGAAGTACCGCTGCCCCACTGGAACGGCCCCGAAGAATGCCTGCACCTGATGTCCATGATCAGTCCTGTCGACCGCAACCTGGCGGTGGTTTACTCTCGCCTGATGTCCGTGCCTTTTCGCAACCTGCTTATTGATAAGGGAATCTCTTTTATCGAAGTGCCCGATGAAGAATACGACAACTTTGCCTGTAACGTTTTAACCTTAGAGCCCCGTAACTGCGTAATGATTGCCGGAAGCCCGCGCACAAAAAGAGCTCTCGAAAGTGAAGGGGCAACAGTATATGAGTACCATGGGCTGGATGTTTCAATTAAGGGCGGGGGCGGCCCGACCTGTTTGACCAGGCCGCTGTTGAGAAAATAAATTACCGGCAGTATTTTTCTTGTACCTTTAGTTTCTTAACTCTAAACTGCTGCGCAAATTTGCCAAGACTTTTTTAAGCGATCCCGGAAACGCCGATCTACGCAGAGCATATATGGGGCCATTACGAAATCCCACTTTCATAGCACCGGCTTGTCCGGGTTAGAGGGCTCAAGCCCCCTCGGAATATAAAACACTAAAAACTGAAGCTGTTGCCGGGCTTGACAATTTCGCAGCGGCCCTCTGTCTTTTCCTCAACTTTTTGCTTAAATTCCTCGGGATCGGCCTCAATTAACGGCCAGGTGTTATAGTGGTAGGGAATAACCACCTTTGCCTTCAGAAAAGATGCGGCGACAACTGCATCGTCAATACCCATAGTGAAATTATCGCCTATAGGGAGCAGGGCAAGATCAAGAGGGTCCAACTCTCCAATTAACTTCATGTCGCCAAATAGAGCCGTATCACCGGCAAAGTAAATGTTCTTTCCGTAATAATCAACCACAAAACCGCAGGCATGCCCCCCGGGAATTCCCGCACCGTGAAAAGCAAGGGTCAGCTTGACAGAACCAAAGGGAAACTTGTGCCTCCCACCGAGATGCTGGGCATGGGCAGTTAACCCCTTTTCCCCGGCCTGAACCGCAATTTCCGCCGTGGATATAATAGTTGCATCATTGTTTTTGGCAATCTCGTAAGCATCACCAAGGTGGTCAAAATGACCGTGGGTGACCAGAACATAATCCGCTTTTACCTCTTCCAGCTTTACCGGCGCCAGGGGATTATCACTGATAAACGGATCAAAAAGAAGCGCCTCCTTACCTTCATCTTTCAACAAAAAACCGGCATGTCCTAAAAAAGTAATCTCAGTCATTTTCTATCCTCCCATCAAATATTTGGATCTACATACTGCTAAATACTGCTTTGATATATATAAATAGATCAGTTATTACAGTTCGTTTAATTGACGTTTAACCAGCTTATAAGCTATTAAGCTAAAATATGATAAGCTCACAAATTAATTTAATTAAACTCAGGAAGTAATGTCAAGATCAATAAAATAATCTGTGTTTAATATTCACTAAAAGG
>SLHT01000004.1 GCA_007136055.1 Syntrophomonadaceae bacterium | reverse complement strand
TTTTTCTCCTCAAGTAGTCGCCAAAAGGATTCTGAGCCCGCCAAAGTGTATTGGCAGCATCTCTAAATGCTTGCCCGGTTTTGTTTTTCTTTTTTTTGACTTTACTGGAAATAATCTTCCCCCCGGTAATTTTATTATCAGGGACTACATTAAGCCAGGATAAAAACTGTTTTTCTGTAGGAAATTTTTCCTTCAGATCAGGGATTCTAATTCCTTAATTATTAACTAAAACTGTCTTTAAATGAAAAGAATGACTTTAAAACTCAAAATCAGCGGATTACTTATGCTGGCTCTGGCAATTATGTTCGCATTTGCATCCTGTGAAAAGGATGATGATAACGGGCCTGAGAACGGCAACGGCGATGATAACGGTACTGCCGAGGGCCTTTCCGGCGAGCTGACGGGTACCCTTGAAAAAGGAACCTATACGGTAATTGGCGACATTATTGTGCCGGCAGGTGAGGAACTGGTACTTGAACCCGGGGTTATACTTGCTTTTGACGGCGACGGGCTGTCGCCCGATACGAGTCCGGAAATACAGCTTTTCGGCAACCTGGTTGCAATGGGTATGCCTGACGACCCTATCATGTTTACGGTTGTTGAGGAGAAAAGGGATCCCGAGAATGCGTTTGACGGCCTTTGGGGCGGAATACAGGCCATGTCGACCTGCCAGTACCTGATACTGAAACACACAATAATTGAATATTCTGGCGGACCGGCAAGGCAATCGGAAGCCTATGACGCCGGCGACCCGAGGTATACGATCCACTTCGTGAATCCCGAAGGCGTACTGGTATTCAAGAACAGTATTATGCGACACCTGGCCTATGACGCCATTAGGCCTCAGGGAGGTGCACAAATGGCTATAATTAATAATATCTTCTACAATATCGGAGAAACAGGTGGCGAAGGGCTGAATGCCAAAGATGGCACAGTTGGTGTTGTGGCTTATAACCTGTTCTATTCGATCGCTACGAACGGAAGCAAGCCTGCCGGGCCTGGAGACGGTGTGCCTCAAGCTAATATCGACACCTACAACAACACCTTTATAAACGGTGGTTTCAGAAGGGCACAGGCTGGAAGGGGCGGCTCGATTAACTACGAACAGGGAGCCGCAGGCCAGGTTTACAACAACCTTATAGTTAACTGCCGGTTCGGAATCCGCCTTAGAGGCGACCTGTTTCCCGATGTGGATAAGGTCCCTTACGATTTTACCCACTATTATGCGTACGACGAGACCGACCAGGAGAATTTCTGGCCAACAACCGACCTGGATGATGATGGAAATCCGATCACCGTGCAGAAGGAGGGTGATATCATACAGGTTGACCCTCTTTTCGCCAATTATGATGTAACCACAGATAAGATGACTGCCATATCCGATGATGCCTGGAGTTTTCGTCTAACGGCCGATTCTCCCGGGCTGAATGCCGGTTATGCGGACTTTTCACCGGTAATTTCAAGTCTGACGGCAGGCGGCGTAACGATAAATATTCCCGGACCTTCCTCCTTTATCGGAGCTTACGGAACGGAATAATTGTCAGTTGAATCGATAGTGAAAAAAACCAATCATTCGGAAGGACCCCATGTCCTACCGAATGATCTCTGAATAAAAATGATTATTATGGATAAAAGGAAAAAAACTCTTTTTTCTGTTACCGGTTGTATTCGTTGTCGCATTTCTTTCAGTTTCATGTGAAAAGGATGAATAAATTGACCCTGAATATGAACCGGGGGTCTACGAAATGGCATACCGCTACAGGGATGTCGTTAAAAATGGCTACTTCGAATTGACGCACAGCAATGTTCAAACACCCCCGGAACATCAGCTGGAATCATCCTCCGGACTGGTAACAGGCCGGAGCAACCCTGGCATTGTATATATCTGTCAGGGACAGGGATTTCGTTCCCATCATCCGCAGAGTCATCCAGCAGAGCTTTACGTTTACGATAAAAAGGCTGTTTACCAGGGGAAAATTATTGTGGAAGGTTCCGATAATGTCAACTGGCAGGATCTGGCAATTGGTCCGGGACCTGTGGAGGGTGTAAACTACATCTATATAGGCGATATAGGCGACAAAGACACCAGCAGACCATCGCTCACCATCTACAGGATACCTGAACCTGACCTTGGCGGATTGCAAAAACCTTTTTAAATAACTGTCAGTGATGTGGATGCAATCGAATATACCATCCCGGAGCCCAGGGATGCAGAGACTCTTATGATAGATCCAGTAAGCAAAGACCTGATAGTGATGGCAAAAATGCAGGCATTTATTTACGCATTCCATATCCGCATAACACTGCCGGGGTTATCGAAGCCTGGTATAAAGGTCACCAATCACTGCGAAGGGAGATCAAGGCAGGAGATATTTCTCCTGACGGAAGCCAGATAATAATAAAAGATGTTGGCGAAATATTCCTGTGGGAAGTTGCTGATGGAGAAGACCCGGTAGAGGTAATGTTTACAGTGCCTCCAACAATATCTGAGTATGCAGGTGAGCCGGAAGGAGGAGCCCTCGGATGGACATCTGACGGAAACAGGTATTTTATCATAACCGATACCGACATGGCTGAAGACCCGCAGGGCTGAACCGATACTTTTCGGATACAGCCGTAAATGATGTATTTTAGCACCCAAAACTTATAAAATCATTACTTTACATGCATATTCGAATTACTGTAATAATATTGTTGGTTTCATTGATCGCTTTTTCATGTGGCGGCTCCCGGGACAGGCAGGATCTAACCGGATCATCTGTTGAAATGCAGGTATTCTGCCTTGAAAACCCTCCGTTTATCTGTAAATTTAACGGCATCGACATTTATGAAGGCGGTATTTCCGGCATGACCTATATTGAGGGTACAGATATGGAGTTTTACCTGGTCAATGACCGTGGACCTAACCTTGTTATGACCAGTCATCACCATGCCATGGGCGAAAATGTCAAGGTGCTCCCGTTCCCTGACTATGCGCCCAAGATATTCAGGACGAAACTGGAGAACGGCCGGTATACTGTAACCGAAGCCATGCCGCTGAGAAGACCGGATGGCGGTACTGTCTCCGGCCTTCCTTTCCCGGTTAACCTCGACATGAACAGGGAAATAGCCTGGAAAGACCTTAATGCCACTCCTGCCGGAGAGGATCCCTGGGGTATCGATGCTGAAGGAATTGTGACTGGCCACGATAATGATTTCTGGATAGTTGTTGAATACCGGACATCGATCTGGAATGTCGACAAAGAAAGCGGCATAACAAAAGGTGTTTACGGGCCGGAATTGTTCAACGAGTATTACAGGCCTATAGATACGGTTTTCAAATACCGGCGGCCCAACAGGGGATTTGAAAGTGTAGCCATAACACCGGGGGGACTGGTTTACGCGATACTGCAATCACCTATGTGGTTCCCTGGCCCTGAGGTCAGTGAAACATCCAGGCTTGTGCGCATGCTTGAGCTTGATCCGTCAACCGGGGAGACCAGGATGTTTTTCTATGAACATAGTGATGCACGCGAAAACATAAGGATAAGGGATTGGAAAATAGCCGATATGGTAGCCGTAAATAATAGCGAATTTCTTGTAATCGAGCACGCCACCATGGGGGAATCACAGTTCATGGATATATACAGGATCGATATCAGTAACGCCACACCAATTGAGAGAGAGGACTATGGCGGGAAGACGCCTGAACTGCTTAATGACGCTGCCGGTGCTATGGAATACGGTATAAGGGTCGTTGATAAAACACATCTGCTTGACCTGATTGCTGCAGGATATGATCCCGTTCTTGACAAGCCTGAAGGGATTGCCATAATCGATAACAAGACCATAGCCATTATCAATGACAACGATTATGATATAGATGCCCCGGAAAATAACGAATACATTATACAGCCAGATCATCCGACATGCCTGTTCCTATTCAGATTGCCGGATGGTATCAAATAACCTTAAAAAAAGAAAGAGAAGCATTGATGGCAAACACCAGGAAGGGCAGCTACTATGAAAGTCACTCAAAACAGAACCAAAAAAGACTGGGCCCTGCTGGTACGCTATATATGCGACAAACTTTATCCAAAGGCTGAGACAATTACTTTGGTAATGGATAATCTGACTTCTTACAGTGCAGCAGCATTATATGAAACTTTCAAGCCGGCTGAGGCACAAAGACTAAGATAAAATGGCAATTCACAATTGACCAGGCAAAGGTAAAACTACATCGTCTATATCCGTCAATTGATGCTTGACATGACACTAGGGGGAGGGTAAGAAATTTGCATATTAAAATGGACAAGAATGGAATATTTAGCTGAATAAGGAGAAGTCATAGATGATCATTACAATGGACTTGGATTTATTCACCGGGCTCATTATTAATGTGAAAGAGATAAAAGGCAGTACACTGGAAGAGTTGTCCCTGAATCAATGATAATGTATATAAGGGGTTTTTAGATATCGGAACAGATGAGATGTCTTATCAGTTTTTGTCACTATATTGTAAATCCTCGTAAAAGTTGAGTTTTTCGGTATACATCATAGAATATAACATTTTTTACAAGATGATTTATTCGGTTGTTTGCATTTTTAACAAGATAAATTGCTATCTTTACAGCACTTTTTAAAAGATAATTTATGAAGAGAAGTGCATATAAATTACTTACTGATTGGAAAAAGAGTGCAAACAGAAAACCGCTTTTAGTCCAGGGTGCGCGTCAGGTTGGTAAGACATTTCTTATCAACGAATTTGGT
>SLHT01000041.1 GCA_007136055.1 Syntrophomonadaceae bacterium | reverse complement strand
ATACTATAATAAGGTTAATATTGCTTAAGACTGCTCTTCGGCAATAGCCTTCGCTACCGCTTGGGCATACTCTTCAAGTTTTTTATTGGGCAGGGGTGCTTCAAGCATGACCCTGAACTTCGGCTCAGTGCCGGATGGACGGACAAGAACACGACCGTGACGGCCAATTTCTTTTTCCACTTTATCGATAGCTGCTTTAATTTTCGAGTTATCCGACCAGCCTTCCTTGGTTGACACTTTTTGATTTACCAGTACTTGGGGCAGGCGCTCAATCAGGTTGGCCAGTTCAGAAAGAGGCTGCTGCTTTGCCTGCACTACTTTAAGCAGTTGCAGTGCAGTAAGTAAACCATCTCCCGTTGTAGCATAATCAGTAAAAATTACATGTCCGGACTGCTCTCCTCCAAGGTTATATCTGCCTTCGACCATCTTTTCTAAAACATAACGATCCCCTACGGAAGTACGGATCACTTTAAAGCCCTTCTTTTCAGCTAATATATCCAGGCCGCCATTACTCATAACCGTAGTAACCAAAGTATTATTCTTTAGCAAGCCCTTTTCAGCCATATCAAGGGCACAAATTGCCATCACGGCATCGCCGTCAACTACAGCTCCTTTTTCATCGACGGCAATAAGGCGATCAGCGTCACCGTCAAAAGCAAGTCCGATTGATGCTCCGCTTTCCAATACTGTGCGCTGCAGGTCAGCAGTATCTGTTGCCCCACAATTAACATTTATTAAATTGCCATCGGGATCATCATGCAGCATGATGACTTTTGCTCCCAGATTTTGCAGTAATTCACCGGCAACTCTACAGGCTGCACCATGGGCACAATCAGCCACCAGGTTTAAGCCCTCCAGTGAAGGGGCAATACTTTTTAAGTGGGTTAAATATTTCTCCAGGGCATCTCCGTCAGTTGTAGCCTGTCCAAGACTGACCCCTTCAAACCTGGGCACTACTCCTGGTTGATTAAAATATATCTCTTCAATTTGGTCTTCCAGGGCATCGGACAGTTTAAATCCGCTACCATTAAATATTTTCAGACCGTTATCTTCAATGGGATTATGGGATGCGGAGATAACTACTCCGGCACAGGCTTTAAGTTCCCTGGTCAGGTAAGCAACTGCCGGTGTCGAAGCTACACCTAAAAGCCGGGCCATGACACCGGCTGAGGTTATTCCGGCCATAAACGAACCTTCCAGCATTGATCCTGAAAGGCGGGTATCCCGTCCAATTAAAAAAACAGGGTTTTCATATTCACGGCTTAATAACCAGGCCGCTATTCGTCCAATACTAAATGCAAGTTCAGGGGTTAGTTCGCGATTGGCAACACCCCTGATTCCATCAGTGCCAAATAATTTTCCCAAGAGCACCCCTCCAAAATAAATTTCTTTATTCAGCTAAATTTTTCCCTATAAATTAAAGCTTAATTATTATTGTCCTCATCAGGTTCCTGGATCCTTTGGAATTCAAACCTGACAGTAACCAGGGAGGGGTCAATAAGCAGACCATCAACCTGATTGCCATCTTCATCGTAGGCTACAGGCGATAACTCAACGCTTTCCATTAACCTCATCCCGGTTTTATCAATCAGCACCACAACCCGATCGACTTTTTCGAAAACAGACTCGGGAGCTCCGATTAATACCTCTTCCGGGATAACTGTATATTCAACCAGCTCCCAACCTGCTGCCGGAGTGCCGATCAAATTAATTTCAACCTCAAAAACCTCAGCGTGATAGGCTTCAATGCTAACTCTGACCTGCTCAGGTTCAACAAGAACCAAGGTCAGCCCGCTGGGCAAGCGGTTCTGAACCTGAACCAGGTGGTTTCCCGCCCCCAAATCAGCGAGATCGACATAAACCTCGATCTCCTGCACAGTCAGATCCACAAAATCTTCAGGTAGTCCCTCCAGCGTAACATCTACGGCAGATGGCATGTCAGTTACAACATAATCCGGATCAAGGTTTTCCACCTGAAGCGGTATATCCTGCCAGGGTTGCCTTGACGGAGTAGTCTGTGTAATCTGTTCTCCAGCGACAATAAGCCATAATATCAATGCCAGAAATATGGCTATTATACGGGCAAAGTTGTTACTGCGCAGGAATTTTTCCATAGCTACTTGCTATTCCTCCTAGACCAGGGGGCAAAACCCTCACTGCGTTCGGGTGAACACTTTTCTTTAAGCAATGTGCGCAATTTTTTCTCGTCAAGATAGCGAGTTAAGACCCCATCATGAGCAACTGAAATAATACCTGTTTCTTCGGATATTATGATCGCCAGGGCATCGGAGTGTTCGGTAACACCGATTCCGGCACGATGCCTTGTTCCCAACTCTTTTCCCAGGTTGGTGTCTTCAGTCATAGGCAAATAACAGCCTGCAGCAACAATCTGGTTCCCCTGAATGACCGCTGCCCCGTCGTGAAGAGGGCTGCGCGGGAAGAATATATTTACTAAAAGCTCAGCAGTTACAACTCCATTAACGGCAATCCCTGTATCAATATACTCTTTAAGGCCCGTAGAACGCTCTAAAACGATCAGAGATCCAATCCTTTTTTTGACAAGCACCTGGACAGCCTTGATCAACTCATCGAGCATATTATCAAAATCTTGGGAACTCCAGTTCCAATAGGGCGTTTTAAATATTTTACCGCGGCCAAGGTGCTCAAGAGCCCGGCGCAGTTCAGGTTGAAAAACAATGGGAATTGCAATCAAACTAACTGGCAGCAGCTGACGAAGGGTCCAGTGGAGAGTATCTAATCCGGCCTGATCACTTATAATCATTGCCAGCAAAAGTACAATTAATCCTTTAACCAACTGTTCAGCCCGTGTGCCGCGAATTATCAAGATCAGGCGGTAGAAAACATATGACATGATAAGTATATCAACTATATCAAGCCACTCAACATTCAATTGAAGAACTGCTGCAACAATCCGCTCCCATATAGCCACTATCTGTTGTACCCTCTTTTATAGATTTCTTGTCTAGCGTAAATCTGTATAAGTATTTCCTGCTTCTTATACAATTAAATAGATTCGCTTTAAACAAAGCGAATACCTGCAAGCTTTTTATAAAGTTAACATAAAGAATCATGGAAAACAATACTAATTTTGCTTCCACAGTTATTACATTTCACACCGTTGAGACCAACGATACTAACCCTGTATGCCCTGCGCACAATCAGCTGGTTGCCGCAATAAGGGCAAACAGTATCTGCACCCCCCGGCAAGTCAATATTCCCAAGATAGACATACCGGAGGTACTCCTGGGCTGTTTTACGGGCCTTTTCCATAACGTGCGGAGGAGTAGAAGGCAAATCAAGCTTGTATTGGGGAAAATAACGTGAATAGTGCAGGACCAGGTCGGGACTGATACTACCAAGCCAGCGGGCAAGCGCTTCCTGTTCAGACACGCTGTCGTTTAGGGTCGGTATCAAGAGGCAGGTCACCTCTACATGGCACTGTTCAGCAGCTGCTTCTACAGCTTCAATCACAGGCTTTTTTGATCCTCGACAGTAATCTTTATAAAAAGAATCGCTAAAAGCTTTGACATCAATGTTCATAGCATCAATGAACGGCAGCAATTCCTGCAATGGTTCACGGCTTATATAGCCGTTGGTAACCAGGACATTACTATAACCATGCTCGTGCAAAAGACGAGCTGTATCGTAAACAAATTCGTACCAAATAGTCGGCTCATTGTAGGTGTAAGCCAGGCCTAAAACTTTCTGAGGCCCTCCCTCCTGCTCCAACCTGGCAAGGATATTATCGGAGCTGACTAGATCGCCTGCTTGTTCAGGGTTGCCACGGACCAGGGACCAGTTCTGACAAAACGAACAGAGTAAATTACAACCAAAAGTACCCAGTGATAGAATCAGACGGCCCGGGTGAAAATGGTAAAGCGGTTTCTTTTCGATAGGATCCAGATTTACTGCAGCCAAAAAGCCGTAATTCATTGAATAAAGTTCACCTTTTTCCACCTTGCGCACGCCACAGGTTCCGACCTGCCCTTCTCCGAGCAGACAGCAGCGGGGGCAGAGTCGGCAGCGAACCTGATCTTCTTCTTTATTGTAAAATCGCGCTTTTTGCAAAAGCCTGCACTCCTTTGAAATGGAAATATAGCAAAGGATAAATCGCTATCTCCTTTAACATGCCAATAATGCCAATATATGGTGGGAAAAGTGACCTGTCCCCTTGTCCCGTTATGTAAATATCTGGTGGGGCATGTGGCTCTTATTCCTGTTTATCTTGCTCCCCGAAGCGG
This sequence comes from Syntrophomonadaceae bacterium, assembly GCA_007136055.1. GTDB lineage: Bacteria > Bacillota > Dethiobacteria > DTU022 > DTU022 > T3SED10-7. The sequence continues at coordinate 516 of SLHT01000041.1, read as the reverse complement.
GTCACCTTGAAACGGTAAAGTTCAACGGGTAGTCCGGGAGGGATAGCTGCTTTGCGGCGGGCAATATCAACCTGCTCTTCAACCGTGTTTATACCTTCCAGTTTAGGAAGCAAAAGACCGCTGCGGGATCCACTGCGAACCAGAACCCCGTACTGTTGGGGATCTAACTCTTTTTCGCTTTTTATTGGCTCCATCGGTCCGAGAATGTCGACCGAAATGGATAGCTCTGCCAGTTCATCCCGGCTTAGAGGTGGAAAACGCGGATCCCTGACCGCGGCGCCGACGGCGTTGGCAGCGATTTCTTCAGCCAGGTTATCACGCACCGGCTCCACCGTCCCGATACAGCCACGCAACTGTCCGTCTTTTTTTAGAGAAACAAATACTCCGTTCCGCTCATTATATTCAGGAGGCAGCACAGCAGGACTTTTAGGAATGCTTCCTTCTTTCAGATAGTATTTTAATACATGACGGGCTAATTCGGCCGGGTCAATTTTTGGTTCAGAATTACGCATTTTT
>SLHT01000175.1 GCA_007136055.1 Syntrophomonadaceae bacterium | reverse complement strand
CTGGCCCAGAGAATTGTTCCACTCCAGGAATCAATCGATACAATCATTAACGGAGCTAAGTCTGTATTTCCGGCCCTGATCATCCTGGTCCTGGCCTGGGCCTTAAGCTACGTTTCAGGGGAACTCGGTGCAGCAGATTACCTGGTTGGTTTAGTTGAAGCAGCCGGAATATCGGCGGCAATGCTACCGCTGCTTATTTTCCTTCTCTCCTGCTTTATGGCCTTTGCCATGGGCACCTCCTGGGGCACCATGGGTATTGTTACCCCGCTGGCCATCCCGGTGGCCTTTGCCATCGGCGGAGAGCCATTCCTGATCCCGACCCTGGCTGCCGTTCTTACCGGTGCCATTTTCGGTGACCACTGCTCACCAATCTCCGACACCACCATTCTTTCCTCCACCGGTGCCGGAGCAGACCATATCGACCACGTCCGCACCCAGATTCCTTATGCAGTTACCGGAGCTGTCGTGGCCGCTATCTTCGGATTTATTCCCGCCGGATTGGGAGTGCCGCCGATTATTTCAATCATTGTCGGTATCGTTGTCCTGATTGTCTTCGTCCGGTTTGTGGGTAAGTCTACCGCTACAGTCGAATCTATCGATGCCAACACAAAATAACTTGCATTAAGCAGTAGATTCACAGTTATAAACAAAGCCGGCCTTCGGGCCGGCTTTTTACTGTTTACGACTATAAATGTCCTTTTATCCCAACCGAAACTAAAAAAATATTTTCCACTCGGCTAATAATTTGTTACAATGATTAAGGTATTAAGAGAATAAACAAATCCAAGTCAGAAGGGAATAGCCGCATGGAGGTAAGACTGGCTACAGCTGCAGACGAACTGGAAGTATGCCGCCTTTGGGCAATGCTGCTTAAGTTTTATAACAAGCAGGCTTCTCCCGAAGTGCTGCAGCGCAGTTACCGCTATGTGATCAACCATCCCCAGAAAGTTCTCATCTTTATTATCCTCATTGAAGGCGTGGTAACCGGCACTGCCAGTTTGCATCTCGGGCATTATTCCACCTGGCATGATCACTGGTACGGCCATATTGAAGATGTGATCATCGACCCTGAGTACCGCGGTCGCGGTCTGGCCTCAAATATCTTAAGCCACGTGATATCTGCCGCTAAAGAGCAGGACCTCAGCCGACTTGAATTAAATGCCCTCAATAACAACAATGCAGCCCGTAGATTGTACGAAAAGCTCGGGTTCACCAATCAGTCTGTAGTCTACGAGCTTGACTTAGTCTAAATTACTCCTTGAAAATGTATTGAAGCAGGTGCGGTAGCAGTTTCATTGTTATCAGCGCGGGCTTTCAAAACATATTTGGATAGATGATATTTAAGCGGATCTCAAAATCGGAAAGGAGCGCTACTTATGCGTGATTACCGGGATATACCGTTATGGAAAGACGTTACCGCGGAGGAATGGAACGACTGGCACTGGCAGGTGCGCAACCGTATTACAACCCTGGATCAGATAAAACAGGTCATCGAGATGAATAAGGAGGAGTCCGAAGGGGTTGAAAACTGCCTGCAGACATTCAGGATGGCCATTACCCCCTACTATGCATCATTGATGGACCCCACCGACCGGGAATGCCCGGTACGTAAACAGGCTGTGCCGACATCACTCGAATTGCACCGGGCCGGCTCGGATATGACCGATCCGCTGCATGAAGATGTCGATTCCCCTGTTGAAGGCCTCACCCATCGCTATCCTGACCGCGTACTGCTGCTCGTAACCGACCAGTGCTCAATGTACTGCCGTCACTGTACCCGCCGCCGCATGGCCGGCGGCAAGGACGAGGCGCGCAGCCGCACCCAGATAGATGCCGCGATTGATTATGTGCGGAAAACCCCTGCAGTTAGAGATGTGCTCATTTCCGGGGGAGACGGTCTCTTAATCGGCGACGATCTAATCGAGCATATTTTAAAAGAACTGCGTGCGATTGAACATGTGGAAATAATTCGTTTTGGCAGCCGCGTTCCAGTGGTTATGCCCCAGCGGATTACCGATAAATTATGTAAGATGCTCTCTAAGTACCACCCGATTTATTTAAATGCGCACTTTAATCATCCCAAGGAGATAAATGAAGTATCTAAGGCAGCATGTGACCGCCTGGCTGATGCCGGCATTCCGCTCGGAAACCAGTCTGTCCTCCTGGCCGGAGTTAATGACTGCCCGGCCCTGCTCAAAAAACTGAGCCACGAACTGCTCAAGATAAGGGTTCGTCCCTACTACCTCTACCAGTGCGATCTATCCCTGGGCATCGAACACTTCCGCACTTCAGTCAGCGCAGGCATTGAAGCGATAGAAAACCTGCGCGGTCACACCACGGGCCTTGGAGTGCCCACATTCTGTGTTGATGCACCCGGTGGTGGCGGGAAAATACCGGTTATGCCCCAGTACTTAGTCAGCCAATCACCGGACAGGCTGGTCCTGCGCAACTTTGAAGGCGGGGTTTACTCCTACACCGAACCAAAACGCCTAATTGATCCCGACGTACCCTGCAAGATATGTGGCGGCAGCCATAACAAATATGATGTCGGTGTCGCTTCGCTCCTAAACGGCCGCGCTGTAGCCATGGAACCGACCGCCAAGAAAGAAAAAAACTAACCCGCCATCAATAAGTTAAAAAGGTGTCAGAGACATTTTTAACTTATTTAAGGATGAATGGTTTGTACTCGAAAGGAGATTATGATGAAACTGCGTAAATTTCAACCGCCCTGCTCAAAACTGACCTTTAAAGTTTTAAGCGAACACGATATTGTTAAAATCCATGAAGCAGCTTTGGAGGTGATGGAGGAGGCTGGCGTAAAATTCCCCTCTCACCGGGCTCTCGATATTTTAGAAGAGGCAGGGTGCAGTGTTGACCGCGAAACAATGGTTGCCAAACTGCCTTCCGAACTGGTGATCAAAACCCTGCGCCAGGCCCCGACTCGCTTCCTGCTCGCCGGCCGGAATCCGAAAGACGACCTCTGGATCGACGACCGTACCTCGCACCTCTCGACCGATGGCTGTGCTGTCGACGTTTACGATATTAATACAGGCGAACTGCGCCGTTCGAAAAAACAGGACATCACAAACGCCTGCAAACTGGCTGACTACCTGCCCGAAATTTCTTACATTTGGGGACCGCCGGTCAGCGCGCAGGATATTCCTGCCCATATCCGCCCTCTGCATGAAATTGAAGCCAGCATGAGCGGCACGACCATGCATATTCAGCCGGAAACGGTAATTTCCCACGAAATTGCCAATTATGCCCTCGAAATGGCGGCGGTGGCGGCCGGTGGAAAGGAAGAGCTGCGCAAGCGTCCGCTCTTCTCCTACATGCAGTGCGCAACCGACCCCCTCGGTCAGGACGGCGGCAGCCTCGATGCTTCGATGGTTGCAGCCGAATGGGGCATACCGACCGGTTTCATGCCCATGCCTATGTCCTGCGCTACCGCACCGGCCACCCTGGCCGGTAACCTTGTCGTGACGACCGTTGACGCCGTTAGCCCCCTGGTGCTGATGCAGCTGGTTAACCCCGGCACCCCGGTTTACTTCGCCGCCGCACCTACCGCTATCGACATTAAGACCGGAGGTTACACGGGTGGCGGACCTGAAGATTTTCTGCTGGCGGCAGCTTTTAGTGAAATCTGTCACTTCTACCAGATTCCCCTTGCAGTTGGAGGATTCGCCACCGGCGCCAAGCTGCCCGACTGGCAGGCCGCTGTTGACAACAGCTTTGCCGGACTGATACCGGTACTGACCAATACCTCGATCATTAACGGGGCGGGAACCTTAAACGGATCTAAAATCTTTTCCCTGCAGGCCCTGATCATGGATGCTGAAATCTACAGCATCATCGCCAAAACATCGCAGGGTATCGAAGTTAATGACGACACCCTGGCAGTCGACCTGATCAAAAAAGTCGGACCGGGCGGAAACTACCTGGCCGACAAGCACACCCGCAGGTACATGCGCGATATCTGGCAGCCGGTTGTCTACGACCGCAAGCCTTACGGACAGTGGGAAGAAAGCGGCCGCAAGGGCGCCTTTGAGGAAGCTACCGAGCTTGCCCGCTGGGTTATCGACAATCATGAAGTTGAGCCCCTCGAAGAGGGTGTCAAGAAAGAATTCGACGCGATCATCAAGAGAGCGGACCAGGAACTGGTAAAATAAGGGGGCTAATAAACCATGGAAAAAGATAAATTGTTAGAGCAAATGAGAACAGCTGTAATAGAAGGCGAAATAGAAGAAGGCGAGGCCCTGGCCCGCCGCGCTTTAGAAGAAGGAATAGATCCGCTGGAATGCATTGAAAACGGTTTTGTAGCCGGTATTAATAAAGTTGGCGCCCTTTACGAAGAGGGCGATATGTTCCTGCCCGAACTGGTCGCTGCCGGCGAAGTTATGAAGGAAGCCCTGGCCGTTCTCGAGCCGGAAATGCTCAAGAGCAAGCAGTCGCGGACTATCCTGGGCAAAGTAATCATTGGTTCAGTGGCCCACGATATACACGATATCGGTAAAGATATTGTTGCCTCGATGCTTACCGCATCAGGTTTTGAAGTGCATAACCTGGGAATTGATGTTCCCGGCGACACTTTCGTGGCCAGGGTCAGGGAACTGCAGCCAGATATTCTGGGTATGTCCGCCCTGCTGACCACGACCATGCCCGAGCAGAAAAACGTAATTGAAATTCTTGAAGAAGAAGGTTTGCGCAAGGGCGTAAAAGTAATGGTCGGCGGCGCACCCGTAAACAGGGAGTGGGCAGAAGCGATCGGGGCTGATGGTTTCGCCGAAGAT
>SLHT01000014.1 GCA_007136055.1 Syntrophomonadaceae bacterium | reverse complement strand
CGGCAAAATCAACCGTTTTAATTTCTCGTTCCGGTATTTTTTCTACCTTCAAGCCCTTGCTTTCCAGGTACTTTTTAACTGCATTTTCGCCTGATTTAGCCAAGATATTCTCCTACTATGCTGATTTTAATACAACATCGGTTCTGTTTATAGATCGCTCCTTGCCGATACCATTCAGACAGGGGAGCCTGCTTTTTAATGGCAAAAGCTCATCTGCCTTCTTTTTATTATATCAAAATCATCTTGGTTAATATTCGGCTGCCAGTCCCAAGTCTGTAAAATAGTTTATTTGTCAATAGCATTTACAATTTGTAAGCTTCCGGGCGAGTGGCAATACTTACACTGCTGCCTTTAAGTATGGAGGAGCTAACGGCTGCAGAATATGAGATCGACTCCCTGGAAGATATTATGTGCATAGAAAGCAGTGTGCATTACAAGATTGAAAGCCCCGCACAGGTAGTGGAAAAAGCGCGTAAGCTCAGGGGAAAAACTACCGACAGTCCGATAAGTGACGAAGAATTTAACCGGATCAAGGAAGCGAAGCGCTTATGATAGTAGTGGATACAAGCTGCAGAAATAATGGAGAGCGCTGCTCAGTTAATGGAAAGTAACGAGTATGATGTTGTTTCAAACCAGGTCTTAGAGCTTGTTGCTAATAGCACCCTGTCGACATACGACTGTGAATTTGTGGCCCTGGCCAGGGATATCGGCATTAAGGTGGTCACCACAGATAAAAGGATTCTCAAAATTTTCCCGGTTTTTGCATATCCCTTAACGAGTTTGTCAAATAGCAGCTTTGCAGCTGAGAACTTCATCCAACCCGGCAGTAAAGTCAGCCAGATGCTCCTTTTCAATAATTAATGGCGGATCAATACGCAGGGAATTATGCCCACGGCGCAGGGAAACGATAAATCCTTTATTGATAAGCTGATCATGAATATCAGCTGCCGGCTGATCGCCTGAACCTGCAAACTCAATGGCGATCATTAACCCTTTACCCCTGATTTCCCGGACAAAATCATATTTCCGGCAAATTTTTTCTAACTTGGCGAAAAGCTCTGATCCCAGGTCTGCACACCTCTGAACCAGGCTTCCTTTGTTTAATTGATTAATAACCTCAAGTACTACTCTGCAGCCGAGGGCATCGTTTTGATGTGACTGCTGGTAATAAAATGACTTTTCTTCCAACATGCGAGCAGTATCCAGCGAAATGGCCAGCGCGCTGACCGGATAGCCATTTCCCAACCCTTTGCCCATGGCGACAAGATCAGGAATGAGCTGATAATGATTATAGCCAAACCACATACCCGATCTACCTACCCCCGTGGTTACTTCATTGACTAAGATTAATCCGTTATTGCTCTTAATTTTTCTGACCAGATTTTCTACCAAAGCGGGGGGAGGAAACCTGACCAGGCCGGAGGCGCTGCCCGGTTCAAAAACAAATCCGCCAAGTTCTTCAAAGGGGATAGTTGAGAAAACCTGGCAATCGGGGTCACAATGTTCATTTCGGGAGCAACTGCGGCATTCAGTCCAATCCAGCAGACACCACTCTTCGTGCTGCTTTTTACTAGCTGACCCGTAAGAGCCAAGGAAAGAATCATGCAGGCATAGCAGCCTAGTTTTACCGGTTATTGTATGGATGGCCTGGATGCCGCACTCTACAGCTTCACTGCCAGAACATAAAAAAATGCACCTGCCTTTTTCCAGGCCGGTGATATCTAGAACAACCCGGGCAGCTTTATCAACTACACTGCTGCTGTTGTAATAGCCGCAGTGGGTTACTTTACTTAACTGATCTATTATAGCCTGGTTTATAGCAGAGTGGTTGTGTCCCAAAGGAACAACCCAAACCCCTGATTCAAGATCCATGTAGCGGTTGCCCTGGTTGTCATAGATAAAGCAGCCTTCGGCTTTAACAACATCCGGTACTTTCAGGCTGTGGCCGGTACACCATAATATATTTTTCATAACCTGCCCCCCTGGTTGACATTTTACAAAGAATACATACTATATGACTTTTATAAACATAGCCGGCTGTATGCCCTTAATTAATAAAGACATTTAGCAGAGCGGTGAGTTTATAGTTTTTTTAATTATTATAATGACTCCTTTTACCAGCTGTAGTAACGGTTCCACGTCACTCTTACAGATCTAACCGGGGCACCTTCCCTGCCCCTATAAGTATATAGCTCCAGTTCAAGTTCTTCGCAGTTTTCTTTATAGTCACCCAAATAATATCTTAAACTGTCTTCCAGGCACATTTCATAGCAGTATTCTTCACAGATCGAACGCCAGTCCGGAGGCCTTAGAGTTTCTTCAACAGCGCTAAAATTCATTTCACCGATTTGAATGCCGAGTATTTCCCGACTGCCGGACATTCCTATCTGAAATACAATGCCCTCGTCAAAATAATAAGAAACATTTCTGTCTGGATAAACGTATTGGCCATTTGAAGAGAAAACAGTTTTTGGGATGCCATTTTTTAAATCACCCTTGTAACTGCCACCATCAAATTCAGTAATGGCCTGGTCTGACTCCCACTGCCCGGTAAAGCTCATTTCGTCTTGCTGTTCTCCATCGTATAACCCATTTCCCCGGCTTAAGAGTTCGGGCCCAAATACCCTGACTCTGCAAACAGCCACCTTTTCACCGGCCCGGGCACTTACAGTTATTGCAGCCGTACCGGCATCAACTGCCGTAACAAGACCATTTTCACTTACCAGGGCAACCTGCGGGTCACTCGTTTCCCAGTTTAGTTCTCGGAATATGGCAAAGTGGGGTTTAATGGCCCCCGTCAACATAGCCTCTTCATCAATTTTTAGTTCCAATCTTTCTTCATCGAAAACCAGTTCTGCAACCGGCCAGCCTTTTTTAAATCAAACGCCATTGCAAAACCTCCAGTTCATAATATTTTAATGATACCCGGGATCATAACACAGGTCAACAAAACAGCCCGCATCGCCGACAGGTAATATTAAAATTAAGGTCATTTAAAATGATAATATGAAACCTCCAAAGCCTTTATGGATACATGGATGCCTGCTGTAACATCAATCAGTTACCTTCTTCAGCAAATGTCTTTCTGCCCCAGAAAACACCTACCAGTGCCTAAAGGTTTCTTTCCAGTAATATTTTTTTATTACGACAGTCAGGGTATTTTCATTAGCAACAATATACTTGTTGCATAAATATATTGTTTATTAATATTGCATATGATACAATACTGCTAATTATTAGTTCGGGGGTTTTAAAATGTCCAGAAAAACAAAGAACTTTACTTTTTCCCTACCACCTGAGCTCTTGGACAGGTTAAAAAAACATGCTCGAGAAGGCTATATTCCTACAGTTAATTCTGCTGTAAAAGAAGCCATTGAATCTTACGTGGTTCAAATTGATAAAGAATATCTTTACAGGCAGATGAAAGAAGCAGCTGATAATCCTGATTTTGTAGAAGATTTGGAAACAACCATGGCAGATTTTTCTTATGTTGATTATGAAACCACCCGGGAGAAAAAGAAATAATGAGCTACCAGTGGAATATATTTTGGGCAGACCTAAACCCCACCAGGGGATCAGAACAAGCCGGCAAAAAGTCGGTTTTGGTAATTTCAGAAGAAGCAGTAAACCAGGCTCTGCCCATAGTAACTGTAGTTTGTTTAACATCTTTGAAGCCTGAAAGAAAAGTGTACCCGATAGAAACATTCCTTCAGCCCGAAGATTCCGGACTTAAGGAAGGCTCAATAGTGATGGCTCACCAGATTAGAGCTCTAGCAAAAGATCGCCTGGCAGAAAAGTGTGGTACTATTGAAAAGGAAGAAATCCGGGAGCGGATTAGGAATATTATCAGGCTCTACCTGGATCTATGTTAAAGACATTCTTACTACGTTTAAAAGGTTATGGAACAAGCCTTAAAACAAGCCGCAAACATATTAGCAGGTGTTAAAGGTATCTTTTGTTTTTTAATCCAGCTTTTCAACTGTTGCTTCCCAGGTTGACAGCCCCACTCTAAAGGTGCCGTCTTCATTCCAGAAAAAATCACAACTAACCCGGCACCTGCCGGGGCCGGCTGTCTCACGCTTGCTGTGATCCATCTGTTCCTTTAGTTCAAAGGTTAAGGTAATGTTGTCCTGCTCGACTACGGCGTCAAGCAGTTTTGGTTTATCGCTTACTATGAATGTACTGCCCTTATCTTTACCCAGGGCCCCGTGAGCAGTGGCATGAGAAAAAACAACTTCTCCCAGTTTGAAATCAAAGAAACCCGGCCCGTCAGGAGCAGAACAGCCACGATAATGAAAAGTGAGATTGGCAAGATAACCCCTTTTATTTATGGCCATAGTAACCTCCTTCCCAAACACAAACAACATCCTGGCGATGTCAAAATAAATTTATTAATGCTCTTTGTAACATAACTGAATGTACATTTTAAGAAATAGAGCCACAAAAAGTGGAGTCGGGTCTTGAAATGTTACTGCAATAATCTAGGTGAACATAGATTAGAAAAAATAGTTTTGAAAACCTAATATTTCAAAACCTGACCCTAAATATGCCCAAAAAAAGGATTCCAAGAATTTTTCAATTCCTGAAATCCCTATATAATTAGTGGTGGGCGAAACAGGGCTTGAACCTGTGACCCCCTGCTTGTAAGGCAGGTGCTCTCCCAGCTGAGCTATTCGCCCAAAAAAATAAAATGGTGACCCCTAGGGGATTCGAACCCCTGTTGCCAGCTTGAAAGGCTGGTGTCCTAACCGATTAGACGAAGGGGCCAAGATTTGGTGGGCCCACCAGGGCTCGAACCTGGGACCAACCGG
>SLHT01000286.1 GCA_007136055.1 Syntrophomonadaceae bacterium | reverse complement strand
TTTGTGATTAGGGCCCGACTCATAATGGATGATTGTAGTCGCTTTAGGGAGTGGGGTCAAGGGGGGTAAGGAAAATCATTCTGTTAATTTTGTTATTCTATGAGCACGGTAGAAATTTTGATGGGAAATTTATTTGGCTTAGTTATTTTGTTGGTGAAAACAGATTAAAAGTAAAAGGCACCGGGCCAATCCGAGGGCGAGATCAAGAACTCTATTTCCATACATTGCAATAAAAAACAAATTTCCTTGTACATCCTTAATGTCTGCTTCTAATTTGCAACACTCCTTCTTTCCATGACAGCTGGAATAACCATATAATTTCGAAGGATTGGGTAGGTTGTCTCGAATACCTGTATATCTAACATGCTTCTATCTGAAATATTTATATCAAACGTTCCACCAGAATACCCGGAGGCAGCTTGGTCTAACAAAGGAAACATGGATCCAGAGCTTTTTTCCCCCTGATTTTTCTTCCTGTTATTCATTGTTATATGGCCAAGATAAACAATTGAATCTTGAGGTAGGTGAAAACCCAGTCCAATTGGGTAACGAAAGGAACCTATAATCAAAAATCCAGAACTTGTTCCCGCCACGTTTCCCAAAGTATATTGGCCCGGTACCAAGTCTAGGCTGACTAAATATTCGACATAATCATCCTTTACTTGTTGATGAGGCCTCTCTGGTGTGAAATGGGTTGATTTTCCTGACGCTTCACATTTTATTTCTAAAGTGTTAACCATAGGTAAAAAGCCAGGCTTATATTCATTTGACATTTTTAAGGAAAACAGAGCAATCGACTTCTCCGTAAGTTGAGGGTTGTTGGCATTGCTCAAGGCCATTTTCTGTGGTCCTGAACATCCAAGGCAAAGAAAGATAGCGATTAAAGTCATCGAAATCACAATAATAACTTTAGGTTTTCTTTTCATTTTTTTCTCCTGTTCTGCGGCAAGATGTTCAGGGTTAATTATATTTTAAGTGCATTTCGAAATTTTGGATTATTAAGCAGATTTTGAACACTTTTACGATATAGATCTGGCCATGTTCTTGATTCGCCTCGATCTAATAAAGTTCTGCTCCATGCATCTAGGAACACAATATTATCTGATCCGTCGTTTGAATGAATACTGATTGATATCTTTAAATCATAGCAAATACCCTCGGCAACCTGTGTCACCAAAATCTCGATTTCACGACAAAGAATTATAAAGTTTATTGAGCGGCGTTTTTTTCTTGTGATATATGTATCTTCAAAATCCTCTACACGATATCCCTCTTTTCTCATTGCCTCTTTCATTAGCGGCTTGACTGAGTACTTTAGCTGGTTAGTTGCATATTCCGAAGTGACACCATTCCACTTTGCATTGTCAAAAACGCCAACCCAACAAACTGAATCGGGAATTGAGTCAGTCTGTTTGTTGTCATATATTGTTATGCCGGGAATATCAGAAATCGATGGATATGAAATCGTCTCTACTTTAGGGGAGGATTCACATGCGGCCAAGGTGAATATTATTAAGCCCGATAGGATTTTTACATAAAAACTATTCATGCCGATTCTCCTAATTCTGCTCTAATCAATGTGGAATCTGTCCTTGCGATGCAATTTCATTTATGCTTTTCTTTTCACAATTCAGGCTTGGGACATAAATAATGTGAAACTGAAAAGGTTTAGGTTGTACGTGAATTGTTTGAGTAAGTTTGCGGGTCAGCATCAAGTTTCGGTCGTAGCAATGTAACGTAACTGTGTGTGAACCAGCAGAAAGATTTAAAGGGACGATGCCAATATTGCTAGGCAAACTTTGCACACATCTAATGTCAGCACTTACATTCGCTGAACTACTCAGCCCCCCCGAAATCAGACCAACAGCAAGAAATGCAACCGTTGCATACGGGTCGGAGGTGCTATTGGCCATATCAAACATCGTGCTTCCAATTTGTTCTGTCGTTCTCTTAAAGTCCGCTTGGCTTGCAAGCACATCATCCATCAATCTACCGCCACGCGTTGTGGCTTGGAATGCTATATTTGAAAAACCATTTATCGTATCATGCCATTCGTTCTGATTTAATTTAACTTCAAAGTGAATCTCATCCTGTGGATTCATGACAATTATTCTTTCTTCTCCATAACGCCCAGCTCTTTCCAATGTCGGGGATCGACCGGTCCAAACCAACAATAAGTTATTATAAGGCTCCAATAGTGGTCCATAATAGTTTCTGTATTGATATGCGATGCTGTCTTTTTCTTTTAATATCGCCTTTTCAACTGATGACCTGGCTATCTCGGTCTCTGAAATATTGCCACCTATCAGTAAATCTGAATGCCGATTCAAAAAGGCTGGATGTGTTTTAGAGAAAGAACCAATAGCAATTTCATTAAACTCTTTGAATCTGTCTCTCTCTCCCCTCAATCCGTAGCATTTTGCTTCCATTAATTGCAGAATGCCATAGTCACTATTGTACTGTTCCGCCATCACATCTGAATCTGCTATTTGTCCATTCTTGAAACAAGCAAGTGCATTATCTATGTCACCTTCCTCGAGCAATAAAAGACCGAGAAGAAAGCTCAGGGTCGCCTGTTCGTAAGGCTCTCCCTTGAAAACCTTCTCAGTTTCAGCACCCCAGATGCTAACCGCCCTTCTTTCAGTTCTTGGATCAAAGAAATCTTCGATTGAAACATATGCATCAAATAAATATTGCCTCGCTTTTTCCTTATTATCAGAAGCTAAATAATATATCCCCAATTCACTTTGGTAGAGAGGCAGATTTGCGGTTAATTCATGAGTGAGGGGTTTTACTAGATCAATTGCACCTTCGTAATTCCCTTGAAAAAAATGCAACCTCGCTTCTTGCAAAATCAACTCATGCTCTGCAATTTCCTTTTCCGAGAGAGTTTTGACGTGGACTTCATTTGTTGCACATCCACTTAGTATTCCTAAAACAAGACCTACAAACAAAAAACTCCTAATTGGCATAATTACCTCCTTGGCTTTTCAGTTAACTATGCTTTAAAAATAAAAAAAATCCGAACTATTTCAGATATTCAGAAATGGTAACTTGGTAGTAATTTGCTCCAATAACAGGACAAGCGACTCGATAATCAGATGTCTGGCCTCTCACAAGTTTGACTGTCTGCCAATTTGTTCGATAAGCCGCTGGCCCCGATGACGCACCTCCTGGTTGAATCGGATTGTAATAGAAAGCCGTTTGCACGGATAGCTCCACATCGGGACCTTTCAAATCCCAAAAATGTTGTCCTCCTCGATTTCTGAGCCCAAGCATGACTACTGGCTGGCCAGCCTCATTGTGACCAGACTCCTCGTAGGTAATTTCTATGTAGTCACGAATAGATCTCGTCCCCAAAATTGTATATCGATCTGGTCGGACAAACACAATGCTGCCTTCTGCTTCTAAGTTTTGTGGTTGCGATCTTCGAGCATCATAAGTGGTCTGACAGCCAAAAACATAAAATGTCAAACTTGCAACCACGCAATTAAAGAGTAACGATTTCATTAAATCACCTCATATTTCATTTATAGTTTACCTGTACAAAACAGAGCGAGATGTTACACGTTTAACCTCGTATCCATATTCCCAAAGCATATCATTTGTCACCGGGTCAATTAAGTAAAGAGTTATCAGTACATAATCTGAACGAGCACCATCCGATGCTTTGGTGAGAGAAGTGATGTCACCTGTCAGAATAAAATTAGCCCGTTCCTGGCCAGAAGATATTTTTTCTTCCAGATTAACCATCTTCTCTAAAACCGCAAACTGATCCTGATTAACGAGCATCACATTAAATGTCTTTGTGACATTCGGACTATTCCATAAGGTCGGATCAATAATCTTATAGGTGGTATTTGGGCCTATATTGACTCTTCTGTGTGGAACTCCAATGTTCACTTGAGTCCCATAAACCGTACTTTCGCCATCTACTCTTCCAGTATCATAAAATTGCTCAGGGTTTTCTTGTGCCCATCGTAGATCCTCAATGCTACTAGCGATTCCTTCAGTCTTAAGGCTTTGGGCAAAAAACTCTCCTGTCAAAGTATAATCGACCTCAGTTGGACTGGCTCTTGGGCCAGCAAAGAGTATTTTGTCGCCAGCATGATTCTTAATTTTTGTTCTAAGCAGTGAAGCAAAACTATCAGCGTTCATATTAAACAAATTAGTATTCTCTACAGGCAAAACATTTACACGTAAAGAGGATGGAGAATCTTGGACTAATTCTGAATTTGCAATGTATCTGGCGACTTCATCAATTGCATCACGAACCGAAGACTGTTCACGTTCGCGTAGTATATCGGTACGTACCTCTTGTCCACTATCCTGGGCGAGAAACCTAACTTGGCCTCTGCCATACTGATTAAGTTCGAGGCGAAGCCGTCTCATAAGGATATCTGTGTCAACCATATAGCGTGTTGAATTTCTGATTCTTTGAGTCGCTATATATGAGATGTCAGGACTTTGACTGATTTCGGGTAGCGACAGGAGTTCTGTGCTGAATTGCTGAGCGATAGTTCGTATGTCACTGCTTTCTATAAAGCTTCCACCGATGTTATCGTCTTGGTCGAGATTCAGAATTCTTGTGTGAGATGGCGAGGTGTCAATCGGTGTACTACACCCGTAAATTAAAAGGGAGCCTGCCACACTCAATAACCACAAATAAAGTAGTGATTTCGTCATCCTTATTTACCCTCAAAAAGTAGATTAAAAGTTATTGTTTTCCTGCAATATCCTGTGTAATCATAGCTTTCATACTGAATCTTATCTTGCAATTTTCGAATTACAAGGGCTAAAATGATTTTTTTTTTTTTTTTTTTAATTTTTTTGC
>SLHT01000150.1 GCA_007136055.1 Syntrophomonadaceae bacterium | reverse complement strand
GTCAGCATCTCTGGCTGACGCACCCAGGCCATAAACGGTTTCGGTAGGAAATGCTACAAGGCCACCCTGCTGTATTATCTTTGCAGCCCTGGCAACAGATCTTTTCTGATCATCGAGCAGTAGAGTGCCGTTAATTCGTAATATTGAACTACTCATTAATAGCTCCTCATCTTTCAGGTCGAAAAAACCAGAGTTTTATTTAGGGTTTGTCTTCGAGAACTAATTCTGCAATGTTCTTGGCATGATCGGCGACCCGCTCAAGGTTACTCAGGAGATCGAGATAGATAACGCCCGCTGAAGGATAACATTTTTTGGTATTAATACGTTCAATATGTTCATTACGGAGAGTCTTTTCCTGGTCGTCTATTTCATCGTCTTGAAGAACAACCTTGCCGGCCAGTTCAGGGTCATCATTTTCAAATGCTATTAATGCCTTATCCAACATCGAGCCGACTTTACCATAAAACTGATCTATTTCTTCCAGGGCAGTGTTAGAAAAAGGCAGGCGCTCTTCGGTCTTCATCTCAGCTAACTGCATTATGTTCTCAGCATGATCGCCAATTCTTTCAAGGTCGTTTGCCGCAGACATAATGTTCCCGATCAATTGTGTTTGCTGCTGAGACATAGAATGCTGCGACAAATCTGAAAGGTAAATATTAATCTCTTTTTCAAGACCGTCAACCAGCTCTTCCATCTGGACAATATGTTTGATTTTTTTTAAATCATTTTTCAAAAATACCTGCATTGATTCCTCAAGCATTTCCCGGGCAATACCGGCCATGCGCAAAAGCTCCTGTTTGGCCCCTCCAAGCGCCACCGCAGGAGTTTTAAGGATACGCTTATCAAGATATTTAGGTCCGAAATCCATCTTTTCATCCTCGCCGGGGACAAGATAACATATCAATTTGGTAAAATATTTCAGGAAGGCAATAAATATGAACGTGTTGAGAAGGTTAAATGCCGTATGTGTATTAGCTACCTGACGGGGAACAGTTGTAGCAGTTTGGACGATAAGATCAGTAAAAGGCCCCAATATTGCCAAAGCAAGGGCCACTCCGATAACATTGAAGAGAACATGGGCCAGGGCTGCGCGGCGTGCGGCTACATTGGCGCCAATACTGGCCAGGATAGCGGTAATGCTGGTCCCGATGTTCGTCCCCAAAACGAGGGGAACTGCTGCATCAAAGGGGATCAAATCCTGAAGGGTCATGGCAATAATTACACCGGTTGCAGCGCTGCTGCTTTGGAGCAGGGCGGTAAAAACAGCTCCGGCAAGAATGCCCAGTAAGGGATATGCGCTGAACTGCACCAGCATAGTATGGAATGCATCCAATTCCCTTAGGGGCATCATACCGCTTGACATTGTAATCATGCCCAGAAATAGTAAACCGAAACCGAGTAAAGTCTGACCGAAATAACGATGAATGCGGCGGCGGCCGAAGAAGTTTAACAGGGATCCAATCCCAATTGCAGGAAAAGCGATTGCTCCTATATCAAAAGATATAATCTGGGCTGTAACTGTCGTGCCAATGTTAGCTCCAACAATTACACTGATTGCCTGTGACAGGTTCATTAATCCGGCATTGGCGAAGCCTACTACCATTACTGAAGCAGTGCTGCTGCTCTGGACCAGGAAAGTGACTAACACTCCGGTTAAGACACCTAGTACCGGTTTGTTAGTTAAAACTTCGAGAATACGTCGAAAGCGATCGCCTGCCGCTTTCTGCATACCAGAGGCCATAATTTGAATGCCGAACAAAAAAAGACCGAGGCCTCCGATAGTGCTAAAGGCTATATCCCAGAACAATAAGCTGCCCCTCCATAAAAAGGGTTATTTGCCGTACATCTTTATTGCATAACACATTATAAGGTATAGCGGGGCTAAATTCAATTTATATTCTTCACTCCCGGAACTGTCACTAAAACAAATATATATTTCTCTGTTACAGGAGATAATCCTTCTTTAACCGGTTAATTGTAATTAATGTCCTGTCACATTAGAAATTAGAAGGTGGAGTTTAATAAATATAATTTAAACGTAGTAACATTTCTGCAACCTGCTCAAATTCCATGATGCTTTAATTCACATAAGCATGTTATGCTATAATCATTTTATCACGCATGGAGGTGAACAACTATGGCGGGGTTAATACGTTTCGGCATTTCGATGGAAAAAGAACTGTTGGAGCGATTGGATGATGAGATTGTTAAACGCGGTTATCCCAACCGCTCAGAAGCAATCAGGGATTTAATTCGCAATCAACTGGTCGAGCTGGACTGGTCACAAGACGACGTAGAGGTAGCAGGAACGATTACAATCATTTATAACCATCACGTAAGGGGATTGAGCGACCTGCTGCTTGAACTGCAACATGACCATCATGAAATGATTGTTTCAGTTATGCATGTGCATCTTGAACATGATCACTGCCTGGAAGTGATGGTGATAAAAGGCAAAGCATCTGAAGCAAAAGAGCTCTCAGGCAGGTTGATCGGGGTAAAAGGAGTAAAGCACGGCAAACTGACCATTACTTCAACAGGTAAAAGGTTAAATTAAAAATAGATTTCAGGAGGTTGATGTAAGGTTATATTAAATGCCTGGCACGGATAAAACAGCCACCGAAAGGCTGCCCATATCGCAAGTAAGCACTAATAAGATTAGTTGTAGGATACAAAAGAACGATGCAGGCTCTTTACTACTGCC
This sequence comes from Syntrophomonadaceae bacterium, assembly GCA_007136055.1. GTDB lineage: Bacteria > Bacillota > Dethiobacteria > DTU022 > DTU022 > T3SED10-7. The sequence goes on along the minus strand of SLHT01000150.1, from coordinate 2,160 downwards.
TTCAAACTCCCATTTCATATTCGCGCTTACCAATCTCCCCTTCTAAAACGCGTGGATGGCCGGCGAGATCATAGCGCATTGTTATGGCGCTGAAAAGGCCGGTTTTCTGGCACATATCCTCCACAGCTTCTTGCTGGCCGACTCCTATTTCAAAAAGCACAAGGGCAGGCTTATGGATATAGCGGGACAGATCGCTTAGTATAACGCGGTAGCTGTCGAACCCGTCTTCTCCTCCGTACAGGGCTTCAAGGGGTTCGTGTTCCTTGATATCCCGTGGCAGGTTATCGATATCCGTTTTGCTTAAATACGGTGGGTTGGATATTACGAGGTTAAAGCTAGGCTGCGGCTTAATCTCTCGCAGGGCTTCAAAGTAATTGCCTTTGAGCCAGGTTATCTTATCCTGAACACTGTGCCCGGCTGCATTATGTTTGGCCTGCGCTAATGCTTCTGCAGAAATATCCACTGCCCATACGGCAATATCGGGCATTTCTAAGGCCAGCGTAACAGCCAGCACCCCGCTGCCTGTTCCGAGATCGACACACTTAATTCCGGTAAGTCCTGCCGCCTGTTGTAAACTGATCCAGCAAAGAGCCCTTTCAATAAGCAGCTCTGTTTCCGGGCGGGGAATCAATACACTTTTACTCATTTTAAATCGGTAACCATAAAAATGCTTTTCACCTGTGATATATGCAGCCGGTTCACCGCCGCATCTCCGAAGGACTGCCTGTTGAAACTGTTCTGCCGGTTCTGGAGCCAGTTCACTTTGCCTGATTAAAAAAAGCCGCAGACGACCCGCTTGCAGAAGATTGGAGAGCAGCATTTCCGCTTCTAACCGGGGCTGGCCTACTCCTGCTTTATTTAAGCAAAAAGAAGCCTTCTGCAGGGCCTCTTCAATCGTTATCCTCTTCAACGGTTTTTAAGCTCCCGTTTCTTTTAATAAGTCCGCCCGTTCATTGGCAATTAATTGATCTACAATGTCATCAAGCTCTCCATCCAGAACCATGTCAAGTTTATGCAGGGTCAGGTTTATGCGGTGATCAGTAACCCTGTTCTGAGGATAGTTATAAGTGCGAATCCGCTCACTGCGATCTCCACTGCCAACCATAGTTTTACGTGTCTCGGCCAACTCGGCAGTTTGTTCCGATATATACTTATCAAAAAGCCTGCTTCTTAGGATGCGCAGGGCTTTTTCCTTATTCTGAAGCTGAGATTTTTCGTCCTGGCAGCTGACCACAACACCCGTTGGCAAATGGGTAATGCGCACAGCAGACTGGGTAGTATTAACACTCTGCCCTCCCGGGCCGGTTGCACAAAAGGTATCAACCCTCAGATCCTGGGGATTGATATCCACTTCTACATCTTCAACCTCGGGTAAGACCGCAACTGTGGCAGCAGAAGTATGAATACGTCCTCCTGATTCGGTGGTCGGAATACGCTGAACCCTGTGGACACCGCTTTCAAACTTTAAATAACTATAGGCGCCTTTGCCCTCAACTCCGAGAATAACCTCTTTATATCCGCCTATATTCGTAGGATGGGAATCAACAATTTCTGCTTTATAGTTCTTTTGCTCCGCAAAACGGGCATACATTTTCAATAAGTCTGCAGCAAAAAGCGCTGCTTCCTCACCACCGGTGCCGGCTCTTATTTCAATAAAAACATTTTTATCATCATATGGATCCTTCGGCAGGAGGTGTTCATTCAACTCAACTTCCACTTTTTCTTTTTCAGCCTGCAATGAATCGATTTCCGAGCGCAGATAATTTAACATTTCTTTATCAGCAGTGTCCCTGAGCATTACTTCTGCCTCTTCTATTTCGCGTTCAATCTCTTTTAAACGGCGAAAGAGTTCGACCAGCGGAGATATTGCCGCCATTTCCCGGGACATGCTTAACCACTTATCACGGTTATCCATCACGTTGGGATCGCTGAGCAACTTCTCCAATTCGCTATAGCGTTGTTCAATTACTTCAAGCTTTTCATGCATTACACTTTCACCTCAAAAAAATTAAAAGACAATCCATTATTGAATTTCGGTTTTTCACTTCTCAATGAGCAGCCGGACCCTAACATAACCTGGTCTAGTTGAAATTCTAAGCCACTTACATTTTAATCGTTTCAGGATGACGCTTACCGGGTGCAGACGTCGATTAACATAAT
>SLHT01000139.1 GCA_007136055.1 Syntrophomonadaceae bacterium | reverse complement strand
TCGTAGGCAGCTTTGCCGTCAAGCCAGCTTACCGCGCCGCAGAGGCCGAGGCGTTCCGGCGTGACCACGCAGCAGTGGTTCGGGGCAAAGGACTGGCAGAGAATGCAGGAGTAGAATTCCTCAACCGATTCATCGGTGAGGCCTTTTAAACGCTCGTCGCGGGCGCTGTAGAATTTTTGGGCCCGTTTAAGCTCTTCATCAACCTTATCGGCATCGGTGATCAGGGTAACCTGAACCCGGTCGACGATAGAGGGGAATTCATCTTTGAACTTGGCGACGAGAAGCTCGCCGTAGTCTCTGATTTTAAAACCCTTGGCAGCTGCATCTTTACTGATCCTCATCCAGATCGTATCGCGCTGGGCCATATGCCAGAGGCCTTCGCCGTAGTTAATCAAGTAGTGCAGGCGGCGTTCGAGAACACTTTCGAAGTCTTCCTGCATCTTGCGGCCGAAAATCTTGACCACGAGACCGAGCGGCAGGGACTTGCCTTCTTCAACATCGTCAATTTCGGGACCGATAACCTCAATCTTACCGTCCTCGATTTGATCTTCTTCGACCATTTCCACCAGCTCGAAAGCGGTGGTCCGGCCTCCTCCAAACTCGACCCGCATATCACCCTTGCGGATAACTTCCCCTTCGAAAGCGGGACCGACAGTAATGGGGATGGGGATGTCTAAGATTTTCAGCTTGATCCCACGGATTTCCATCGCCACCTGGACTAAGTCTTCGTAGTTGGGGTTAGACACGTACCAGTTCGGAATCTGCTCGTCTTCAGCCAGTTCCTGGTCGGTAATAACAGGGAAGCCAAGGAAAATGGCGGCAAAGTGAGCCGCTACCTGGACTTCATCAATTTCGCCCAGCTGCAGCACAAAAGCGCGTACGCGGCGGCGCTGGTAGTCGCGCGTATCCTGTCGCTCTCCGGGCGGGATACCGCCGAAAGCGATACCGGCGCGCAGGGCGTAGTTTACAGCGTGAATAACCTGGGTAAAGTTACCGATCGGGAAAGCGATAAAATCGATACCGAGCTTACAGCCTGCTTCAATGGCCTGCTCGATAACCTGGTTGCAGAGGAAAATCATAAACCCTTTACCCTGCAGGTCCATGATGATCTTACCGACTTCTTCACTCGATTTACCTTTGCCCATAACAACAGCCTGGCCGGGGATTGTCCAGTCGACCAGGAGGATACCGTAACGGCGTACAACCGGGTCGCCTAAGAACCCTGTCCAGGGCTCAACGTGCGGGCGGGCCCCGTCCAGATAGCGGAGAGCTTCGATAATTTCGGCTGAATAGGCCGCCGCTTCCCCGCAGAGGCGGGCGTTATCGAAATTAAGCTCTTCATGAATCTGATTGCGCATCCGGTTTAAAATCGGGGGCAGTTCCCCCAGCGTTTCAACGGCTTCGCCGCTTAGCGCCCTGATTACAGGCAGGTAGTAACCCGTATCGGGATAACCTACTTTTTTATCGGCACCAAAGCGCCTTATAGCCTGGTTCAGCAGAATTTCAGCATAGCTGGTAGCAATTACTGCACCATCGTATGCTTTTTCGAATAGTTTCAGTGGCGGGTTCGCTTCATCAACGGCGCCACCATATATTTCATCAAACGATTCTTGCCAGTCTCGTGTGAGAACACCTTCACTCATTATTCGTGCCTCCTTTTTGCGATTTTTTTACCATCCTGCGGACAGTTCAGTTTCGTATTTTTCGGCAGTTTGCTTGTGTATTTTCAGTTTCCAGGAACGCTCGTCAAGTGCGGCAAGAATCTTTTCTGCCGCTTTCTCGGGATCTTCTTCCCAGATAAAGTAACCGCCGTAAACGTCTTCTGCAATTTGCAAAGCAATACCGTCGACAAGTGCGCTGCCTGTAACCTCGGGAACTACCCCGACGTGAGTCGGAACGCCGAGAGTCACACACCAGCTGCCGATAGAAACAGCCTTTTCACTCATCGCTTCCGGTGCGGAGGCAACGAAAGGTACCTTTGGAGTATCAACGCCCCACTGGCGAGCCAGGGCTGTTGTGAAGTCGTACGCCCTCGAGTTATCCACGCAGGAACCCATGTGGAAAACCAGGGGCAGCTTTTCCTTGAGCTTGTCTTTATTCGCTTCATTCAGGGTGTGGATGAACTTCTTCAGGCCTTCGCCTGCGTATTTTTCCACTGCTTCATCGTTCATCAGCCCCAGTTTAGCTGCAGTGCCGGCAGCACAGCCGGTTGCAACTATCAGCACATCATTTTTGGCCATTTCCTTAATGATATGGGCATGGCTCGCGTCATGCGGAACACGCAGGTTATTACAACCGGCGAAAAGGACGACCCCGCGCAGTTGACCGGAGTCAATAGCGTCCGTGACGACTTTAATCGGTTCGTCGGGGTTAATGGCGCCGAGCACCTCTTCCATCGCTTCCATGCTGAAACCGGCGATCACTTTATGCTTGATCTCGGGTATGTTGCAGGATTTTTCCTCGCGCTCTTTATAAGCTTCGATCGCCAGGTTAACAACTTCCTTCGCTTTCTCAACGGCATGCTCTTCCGAGAAGTCGACATGATAGGAGCCGGGTATCTTGGAGTGAGACATGGTGGTAATAATCCGGGTATGGTAGCAGTCTGATACCGCCTTGATACCGGGCATGATACACTGCACGTCAACGACCATGGCATCGATGCCGCCGGTCATGATCGGCAGTTCCTGGGAAAGGAAGTTTGTGAGGACCGGAATTTCCTGGCGCATCAGCACCTCATTCCCGGTACAGCAGATTCCCATGCACTTGACGCCCTTGGCTCCGGCTGCTTCGGCTTCGGATTTCATCTCGCGGGCCTGGCGAACAATCATTTCACTGAGGAGCGGATTGTGACCGTGCACGGCGATATTGACCATCTCGGGATCGATGACCCCGAAGTTAGCTTCGGTAGCAACCGGTTTCGGTGTTCCGAACAGAATATCGGAAAGGTCAGTTCCGATATGCATGCAGATATAGTCGCAGAGCGACGTCTTCAACCCCTGGAAAATCAGGTTGACGGGGTCGGCATCGACTCCCATGTGAGTCTGGCCCATGGTTTCGGCAATGGTTGTATGCACGCTGCGGGGGTTAATGTTGCAGCTTTTGAATACCTCCATCCTTTCGGGCACAACTGTCGTTTCCAACCACTTACAGGTTTCGGAAGTGATCTTCGAAAAATCAGCCATGGCCTGCTGCAGAACGCCTTCCAGAAGCTCATTGTCATCCTTGCCTTCTACTTCCAGACCTATCCTTTCTGCTACCCGCTTCAGTTTAGCAGAATCCTCAACCTTATAATCGGGCGCCTTTCCTTCCAGAACTTCCATCAATGCATAAAGCATATGACGGCTGTGATCGGCATGAGCGCCTGTGCCGCCGCTGATGGCGCGAATCAGGTTACGGGCAACAATGGAATAACCGTGTGCTCCGCAAATTCCCTTTGAGGCCTTTTTAGTAATACGGCAGGGCCCCTGCAGGCAAATCCGGCAGCAGACGCCGGTGCGCCCGAAATTGCACTGGGGCTGCATCTTAACATAGCGCTCGTAGGTAGTTTCGACCTGACCGTTACCGTCATTATGATCGATGACCTGCAGCGCTGCCGGATCTATTGTCCTTCTGTTGTCTACTTTTTTCTTGCCTTCGGACATTTCTTGGTTTAACCTCCTTTAAATTTGTGAGATACATAAGTTGCTGTTTTTACTAACCTGTCCCCTTGAATCATTTTTTTATAATACTTCATTTACAATGTTAAACAGGCAAAATACAAAAGCCGATCACTTCACCTCCCGGTAACCATTTCAAATATTTTCTCCAAGCCGGGCAAAAAATCTTCCTGCTTAGAAACCAGGGCTTCACCACGGCGGGCCTTTTCCAAGACCTGTTCGGAAAATGGAATCATCCCCGCAAAACGTTCAGGAAGTAGCTGCGATTCAAGATAGGCACGGTCCTGATCATTGCGGATTTTATTGCCAACAAAATAAATCTGGTTGATTTTTAAATCAGCAGCCAGCCGGTCGACAGATTTAGCTGTACTGACGCCAGCCCGGGTTGGTTCGACGACTACCAGCATTACTTCTACGCCGCGGGCTGTGCCGCGGGTCAGATGTTCAATGCCGGCGCTCATGTCGAGAACAACTCCTTCTTCCCGATCGAGAAGCATGGCTGTAAGAACAGCGTTTAAAAATGAGTTCTCTTTACAATAACAGGCTGAACCACCCTGCTTGATGGAACCCATTTTTAGGAACCGGATCAGGCCTTCACGGAGAGTATAATCTTCGAGAACATCGTCAACATCGGGGTTGAGATCGACCAGCGTTCCACCGCCGAAGTTCTTGGCCTCGATTACATCCTGCAGTTCAACCAGGGGCCTCAGTTTTTCGATTTTTTCCGGATCCAAACCAAGGACTAAACCTAAGTTGGCATCGGGATCGGCGTCAACTGCGAAAACCGGCAATTCATTTAATGTAAAACAGCGCACTAACTGGGCGGACACTGTAGATTTGCCCGCGCCTCCCTTGCCGGAAACAGCGATTTTCAATATTTACACCCCTTTTCAGGGCAAAAAAATATACCCGCATTTAATTTAATGACTATAGCCTATTCGACAAAACAGGTTAAAAATCCTTTACAAGCCTTAAAGTTGGTACTTTCATAATTTTTAAAAAACACCCTCCCGCCCGGGGAGGGTGTTGAAAACTACTTCTTGCTAAAGGTTAACTCGTCTTTTTCGTCTATGTTTACAGACACAGTATCCCCGGGAGCTATTTTGCCCTGCAGGAGTTCTTCAGAGATGCCGTCTTCGAGACGCCTCTGGATTACGCGCCTGAGCGGCCGCGCGCCATAGGTGGGGTCGAAACCTTCCTGCAGCAACTTGCCCTTTACGTCATCTGAAACCTCAATATGCAGGCTGTACTCCTCAATCCGCTTGTTCAGCTCGTTGAGCATAATATCAACTATTTGCCTGATATGCTCTTTGCTCAGAGCATGAAAGACAATCAGGTCATCGACCCGATTTAAAAACTCCGGACGGAAGGTTCGCTTTAACTCGTCCATAACCCGCTCTTTCATTTTATCATAATCGGCTTCTTCATCACTGGCACTGGCCCCGAAGCCTACTGTTGACTTGTTCAGGAAGTTAGCGCCGACATTTGAAGTCATGATTACCACCGTATTGCGGAAATCAACCGTGCGGCCTTTGCCGTCAGTCAGACGCCCGTCTTCTAAGATCTGCAACAGAATATTAAAGACATCCGGGTGCGCTTTTTCAATTTCATCGAGCAGGATAACAGAGTAGGGACTGCGCCGCACCTTTTCTGTCAACTGCCCGCCTTCTTCGTAACCGATATAGCCGGGCGGCGCTCCAATCAGGCGGGCGGCAGTATGCTTCTCCATGTACTCAGACATGTCAAGCCTAATAACCGAGTTCTCATCTCCGAAGAGAGCCTCGGCCAGGGCTCTTCCCAATTCAGTTTTACCAACCCCGGTCGGTCCGAGAAATATAAATGAACCGATCGGCCGCTTCGGATCCTTTAACCCTGCCCTGGCCCGGCGCACAGCACGCGACACAGAGCGCACCGCCTCGTCCTGGCCTATAATACGGTTGTGCAGGGTCTCTTCAAGATTCATAAGGCGCACAGACTCTTCTTCAGCCAGCCGCTTCACCGGAACCCCTGTCCAGCTGGATACGATGTAAGCAACATCTTCCTCGGTAACCAACGACAAATCTGATGCGCCTATTTTTTGTTCCCACTCTTTCTTCTGCTCTTCCAAGTCTTCTTTGAGTTTATGTTCCTCATCGCGCAGCTTGGCTGCTTTTTCAAACTCCTGGTTACGCACCGATGACTCTTTTTCTGTGCGCAGATTGTATAATTTTTCCTCAACCTCTTTCAAGTCGGGTGGCACAGTATAGTTACGGATACGTACCCTGGAAGCTGCTTCGTCGATTAAGTCGATTGCCTTGTCGGGCAGGAAGCGATCAGAAATATAGCGATCGCCCAACTTTACTGCCGCTTCAACCGCGTCATCGGTAATTTTCACCTTGTGGTGAGCTTCGTAACGATCTCGCAGGCCTTTAAGGATTTCAACGCTTTCCTCACGGGTCGGCTCACCGACAATGATTTGCTGGAACCTTCTTTCAAGGGCCGGATCTTTTTCGATATGCCTGCGGTATTCGTCTAGAGTTGTCGCCCCTATACACTGCAGTTCACCACGGGCCAGGGCCGGCTTGAGGATATTAGAAGCATCTATAGCCCCTTCAGCGGCGCCCGCCCCGATCAAAGTATGCAGTTCATCGATAAAAACCATCACGTTACCTGCCTGGCGCAACTCGTTCATTAACTTGCGCAGGCGTTCTTCAAATTCGCCGCGGTACTTAGTTCCGGCAACAACGGCAGCCAATTCAATAGTTACAACCCGCTTGTCGCGCAGAATCTCGGGCACCTTACCTTCAACTATCCGCTGGGCCAAACCTTCGGCGATAGCAGTTTTGCCTACGCCCGGTTCTCCAATCAGGCAGGGGTTATTTTTTGTCCGCCTGCTTAAGATCTGGATTACCCTTTCGATCTCTTTTTCGCGGCCGATGACAGGGTCGAGCTTCCCCTCTTTCGAAAGCCTGGTCAAATCACGGCCAAAGGTATCAACGGTAGGAGTCTGGGGTTCGGCTTTATCCCCTTCCATAGCTTTTGCAGTGCCTTCTTCACCGCCCAACAACTGAATAACTTCTTTGCGGGCCCGCTTCAAATCAAGACCCAGGTTTGAGAGAACCTGAGCGGCAATGCCTTCACCTTCCCTGACCAACCCAAGCATCAAGTGCTCGGTACCAACATAGTTGTGACCCAGGTTCTGACTTTCTTCAATGGCCAGTTCGACCACCCGCTTTGCCCGGGGAGTGTAGCTAATCCCCTGCTGGATAACTTTTTCACCTTTAGGAGTAATTCTTTCTACTTCCTGGCGAACACGATTTAAATCAACAGTCATATTCTGAAGTGCCCTGGCAGCAATGCCGGACCCTTCACGGGCAAGGCCTAAAAGCAGGTGCTCGGTGCCAATGAAGTTGTGATTCAAACGCTTTGCCTCTTCCTGTGACAAAACCAAAACCTGCTGTGCTCTTTCAGTAAACCTTCCAAACATAAACATGTAGTTCACCTCTTTCATAAGATATTCGCAGTAACTCTTAATTTTGCTGTTTGGCTGCCGGATATGTCCACCTTAATTCACTTCCAGGTTAAACATACCCGGCAGCCAAACAGATCTTCTCTTGTCATCATCAAATACTTAAACGGCTAGATATTAACAAGTGCAACCGACCTCTGTCAACTTTTTTGTCACTCCTTGTAGCGATCCAGGGCTTCTTTAACCTGAACCGGCCTCTCTATATTTCTTTCGCTGTTATTCAGTTCTCTACCTGCTAAAAGCTGTAAACATCCGGGCCGGATTAAAACTAACAACTCGTTTAAAAGCTTATGATTAACCAGCTTGATCAAACCAAGGTCATGTCCAAGACGCAGGTCGGAGATAAGCTGCATCGCTTCCTGTGAACTCATAATTTGTGCATGCTCTAGAATACCCAGGGCTCGCCATGCTTTGTCGGCTAAATCTGCCCTTTTTTTATCAAGCAATGCCTGCCGCGCGTTCTGCTCCTGTTCAATGACCTGGCCAATAACGCTATAAAGATTGCTGATGATTTCTTCTTCACTCTGCCCCAGGGTTACCTGGTTAGATACCTGGACCAGGTTGCCGATAATTTCTGTCCCTTCGCCGTAAACGCCACGTGCTGTCAGGCCGATCTGCGAAAGAGCCCCTAAATAACGGTTAATTTGCCTGGTTACAATTAGTGCCGGCAGGTGCAGCATTACTGATGCCCTTAAACCTGTACCAATGTTGGTCGGACAGGCCGTCAGGTAACCGTAGTTTTCATGAAAGGCATATTCAAGATCATTTTCCAGCAAATCGTCATAAACCTCTGTTTCCTGCCAGGCTTCTTCCAACTGCAGTCCGGGCAAAATCGCCTGGATGCGCAGATGATCTTCTTCATTAATCATCACACTGACGGCTTCATCCCGACGCAGCAACAAGGCGCCATTCTTTGATTCGCGGGCCAGGAAAAGGCTGATTAGATGCTTTTCAACCAAGGCTTGTTTTTCAAATTCAGACAGTTGCCCCATCGGCCAGTAAAGAAACTCGCTAAAATCTTTTTTTCCTGCTATCGTAGAGTTAATCTTTTCCAAAACATCCCCTGTTTCCTCCTCGGACGCAAGACAGGGAAAAGTGTGGCCTTCCAGGTTCCTTGCTGCCCGCACCCTGGAGCTGATCACGATATCAGTTTCGGGACCGCCGCCATCCATCCAGCGGCTGAGACTGAATTCTAATTGTTTCACTGTTGATCTCCCTTTTCAGCTTCGTTTTGGTCATTTTTCTCATAAATCTCTTTTTCCGCAGCCTTAATACGATCCCGCAGAAGAGCTGCCTTTTCAAACTCTTCATTTTGTATTTTAACCTTCAAATCTTCTTTTAGCTGGTCAAGCTCACGTAAAATGTTTACCCGTTTGCGAGCTTTGACCGGAACCTTTCCGGCATGGGTGCTTCCACCATGAATTCGTCTCAGTAAAGGCTTGAATTTTTCTTCAAAAGCAGGAACGCAACTGCTGCATCCAAGCCGACCGATCTGGCTAAACTGGGAAAAAGTAAGGTTGCAAGACGGGCACTGCATTTTGTCAGCCTGCATTGCCTCCCGGCTGTCAGACAGACTTTGGTTAAGCATGCTTGCAAAGAGTTTGTGCAGGGAAAACTGGGGCTCGAAAGAAAAATCAAGTTCCTCCTTTTTCCTGGCACAATGTTCGCAAAGATTAAGCTCCGACTGGTTGCCATTTATATTCTTTACGATATGGATGTTAGCTTCTTTGCGCCGACACTCCTGACACAGCATTTCATTAACACTCCTGCCCCTCTTTTAATAGCCGGTCTTAAGCAATTCATCCAGGGCCTCGCTAAATAAGCTGCGCTGCAATTTACATGCTTGCTCCCGGTTTAAACCCGACCTTATATATATTTCTTCGCGTATAATCGCTTTGAGCACACTAGACTCGCGCCTGGAAATAACTTTTTCCTCGATCATTCTTGTCAGCAGTTGTTTAACCTTAACTGACTCAAACTTTTCTCCGCTGGTGCTGCTGATTAAGTCGCGCCATGTTTCCACCTGGTCAGGGCTGATGCGGTAAATGCGAATACAACCGCCTCCACCCCGCCTGCTTTCAACCAGGTAACCCCTTTCCAGGGAAAAACGCCTCTCCAACACATAATTGATCTGAGACGGAACGCAGGAAAATTTTCCGGCCAGTTCACGTCGCTTTATTTCAATATACTTGTCCGAACTTAGCGCCAGCATCCTTTTTAAATATTCCTCTATATAATCCGTAAGATTGGGCATTAGGATCTGGCCTTTCCGTAAATGTCTGACCTTCTCTGACCTTCACATATAATATCTCATTTTTTGCTGGATTTAGCAAGCCCAAATTCCAGCATGAGTATGCCCTGTAAGTATATAAGCGCATTTATCTGCTTATTATCTTTTAATAGCGCTTACATACGGCTCTTTTCGTCTGTATTTAGTTCCGTAGATTTTGAAAATGATGTTTACAGGAGGCCGGAGTTTAAATTATCTTTTCTGACAACCTCATTCTGCCAGTGTATCTCTGATATGCTTTCTACTTCATGCAGGCTGTCGAAAAGGTCTTTGAGGTTAAGGTCGGTGGGCACTTCTACAAAAAAATCAATTGTAATCATATCTACTCCACTTTTTTCAATTATTTCGGGCTCGCTCAATTCACTTTTCCTGATATTAACCATTTTTTCGCCAAGAATAGCGCCGATCAAACCCAGCAAACCGGGTTGATCAACAGCCCTGACCTTGAGATGCTTTAAACGGCGCCGGACAAAAAAGTAGTCTTCAGCCCGCCTCAAGAGCAGCAGGCTTATCAATACGAAGAAAGTAGTCAGGATCGCTCCGAGGTAAAAGCCAATCCCTGCCGCCAGCCCGACACCTGAAACAACCCAGATCGTAGCTGCAGTGGTGAGACCGCGCACACTGCCTCTCTGCTGTAAAATTGTCCCCGCTCCGAGAAAACCGATTCCGGTAACCACACCTGCGGCAATACGTCCCGGGTCAGCCAGGAAACCATCGCCCATCTGGCCGGTAAAACCGTAAGCAGAAACAAGCATAATTAAAGCCGAGCCGGAGCAAACCAGGATATGGGTACGAAAACCGGCGGGGCGATTAATTCTTTCCCGCTCAACACCGATCAGACCACCTAAAAATACTGCCAGCAATAGTCTGACCGCTATTTCCCATGATTCAATATACACAGGATAAAACCACCTTTAGGCATAGATATACTGGGCTGCAGCGGTTGCTGCTACAGCCCCGTCTGAAGCAGCAGTAACTACCTGCCGTAAATATTTTTTTCTAATATCGCCGGCGGCGTAAACTCCTTCAACTGATGTTTCCATCTTTGCATTAGTTACAATAAATCCTCGTTCATCCTGCTCCAATTCAGCACCTTCAAGAAAACCGGTTTTTGGCATGCGTCCGGTATAGATAAAAATGCCGGATGCTTCCAAGCGGCGATCCCTGCCATCCTGCCTGATCTGCAGGGCGGTAACCTTGCCTTCCCCTTCAATCTTGCTAACGGTTGTGTTCCAGAGCACCTCGGCATTAGGCAGTTTCAAAACTTTTTCCTGCAACCAGCTACAACCGCGAAATTCATCGCGCCGGTGAATCAGATATACTTTTTCAACAAAGCGAGATAAAAAAATTGTTTCTTCAAGGGCGGCGTCTCCGCCGCCAACTACACCAATAGTCTTGCCACGGAAAAAGGCAGCATCACAGGTGGCGCAGTAGGAAACACCACGGCCGCGCAGCTCTATTTCACCTTCAACACCAAGCAGGTTGGGTTCTGTTCCGGTGGCAATAAGAATTGTTTTGCCTTTGTAAGCTTCTGCTGAAGAAATAATTTCTTTAACCTCTCCTTTAAGAGAAAGACTTTCAACCTGGGCCAATTCAACAGGCACATCTAAGCTTTCTAGCTGCTGCTGGAGAAGCAGGCCAAATTCAGCTCCCGCGATACCTTCCGGAAAACCAGGGTAGTTATCGAGCCGATCAGTAACAACAATTTCTCCACCGATATTCATTTGTTCGAGAATAACAGATGCAAGACCGGCCCTGGCTGCATAAATTGCCGCAGTCGCTCCGGCCGGGCCTCCACCGATAATAACCATGTCATAAAGCTGTGTTTTTTCCATATTCCAAACCTCCTACAATTTCCGATGCAAGTCTTTCCTGTTTTTAGGGGCGGACTCAGCCGCTTTAAAGGACAAATTAGGTCAGTGCTTAATATTATCCGCGATTAATACAGCCATGTCAATAAATTGGTAATGTCTTGTCTGATAAAATTAGAACGGCCTCTATGCTATGTGGTATAATATTTATTGAAGTTATAAGCAGTTAAAGCTTAAGCATATGGAAGGAGGCGTGTTACTGATGAAAGAACAAGTAGAAAAAGCCCTGGATAAAATCCGCCCGGCCCTGCAGAGGGACGGAGGCAATGTTGAGCTTGTTGAAGTAGGAGACGACGGAGTCGTAAAAGTACGGCTTACCGGCGCCTGCGGTAGCTGCCCCATGTCTCAAATAACCCTTAAACAGGGCATTGAGCGGGTATTGAAGCAGGAAGTATCATCGGTAAAAGAAGTTGTTTCCGTTTAAATTGCCGTTTTTTTAAAAAACCCGGGGCAACCCGGGTTTTTTATTTGATTTATGGAGGACTTCATCTTGACCGAAATATACCTGGACAACAGTGCTACGACCAGGCCTTACCGTGAAATTATCGAACTGATCAACAGGGTGCAGGCGGAAACTTACGGCAACCCCTCTTCGATGCATAAAAAAGGCCTGGAGGCAGAGAAGCTAATCGGGGAAGCACGCCGTCAGGTTGCCGCTTTTTTTAGCAACCGCGAAAGTGAAATTGTTTTTACCTCCGGCGGCACTGAGGCAAATAACCTGGCCATAAAAGGCGCAGCATACCGTAATCGGCGCCGCGGCGGCCACCTGGTTACAACTTCCATCGAACACCCCTCGGTTTTAAATTGTTTTCGTTTTTTGGAGCAGGAAGGGTTTTCTGTCACTTACCTGCCTGTTGATGAGCATGGGTTAGTCAACCCGGGTGACTTGAAAAACCTGGTCGGCAAAGAAACCACCCTGGTTAGTATTATGCATGTTAACAGCGAAATAGGCTCTATCCAGCCGCTCGGGGAAATTGGGCAATTGATCAAAAAAGCTAACCCTGACGTTTTATTTCATATCGACGCTGTCCAATCTTTCGCCAGGCTGCCTCTGAAATTAAAAGAATGGTCGTCCGACATGATTTCATGCAGCGCGCATAAAATTCACGGGCCTCGAGGAGCAGGCAGCCTGTGGATTAAAGAAGGTACCTTGCTGCAACCGCTGATCCATGGTGGCGGCCAGGAAAAAGAGATCCGCCCGGGCACTGAAAACACTGCAGCTATTGCCGGCTTTGGCCTCGCTGTCCGCCTAGCCAATGGAAACCTGCGGCAAAAAACAGAGTCCTTAACAAACTTGAAATTATCCTTTTACAATGAAATACAAAAAAGCGGTGTTTTATTTACAGTAAACGGGCCGACCCCCGAAGATGGCGCCCCGCATATCTTAAATTTGTCTTTTCCAGGACTCAAGGCTGAACTACTGCTCCATTCTTTAGAAGAACAGGGCATCTATGTTTCTGCAGGCTCGGCCTGTCATTCTCGCCGCCCCGATCCCAGCCATGTTTTAAAAGCGATTGGCCTGAGCGGTGCAAGACTAGAAAGCGCTCTGCGCTTTAGCTTTTCTACATTAAATACAGAAGACGAGGTAGTTTATGCAGCCCATAAAACTGCTGAAGTAGTCAGGGAATTATCATCAATGCTTAAAAATAAGCAATTACCGGATTGGAGATAAAAATGGCGGCAAAAATCCTTGTGCGTTACGGGGAAATTGCTTTGAAAGGAAAAAACCGCGGTCAATTTGAACAACAGTTGCTCCGCAATTTAAAAGCGGCAGTTAGTGGTTATGGCGGAGAGGTTACCAGGATGCACGGCCGTTTTATGGTTAAAGGACCTGAAGAACAAAGCGATATAATGACCAGCCGGTTGAGCAGGGTCTTCGGGGTTGTCTCAGTAAGCCTGGTCCGTGAAGCAGAACTGGATCTAGAAGAGATTAAGGCGCTGGCAGCAGAAATGGTGGGGGGATTTTTGCCCGAGCAGGTCACTTTTAAAATAGAGACCCGCCGGGCCAACAAAGGTTTCCCTTACTCTTCACCACAAATAAATCAGCTCCTGGGAGCATATCTGCAGCAGCTAAACCCAAACTTGGTTGTAGACTTAAAACAGCCTTCTTTTAAACTATCAGTAGAAATCGGTTACGGCAAAGCTTATCTTTACCTTGACCGTGTTGCCGGCCCAGGAGGCTTGCCGGTCGGTATAACCGGCCGTTCTCTGCTCCTGCTGTCAGGAGGAATCGACAGCCCGGCAGCAGGGTGGCTGGCAATGAAAAGGGGCTTAACTGTAGAAGCGCTGCACTTTCACAGTTTTCCTTTTACCAGCCGCCGTTCCCAGGAAAAAGCGGTTGATCTGTGCCGCAAGCTGACTCTTTACATTAACAAAATGCCGCTGCACATGATCAGCGTAACTGCAATCCAAAAAGAATTGAATGCAAGCTGCCCGGAAGACCTGGGTGTAATCCTTCTGCGGCGCATGATGTACCGCCTTGCTGAACAGGTTAGCTATAAACGTAATCTGCAGACCATTGTTAGCGGCGAAAGCCTGGGCCAGGTGGCCAGCCAGACCCTGGAGAGCATAGATGTAATTGACAGGGCAACTAAAATGCTAATTTTAAGGCCGCTTATCGGCCTCGATAAAAAAGAAATTATTGATATTGCCGCAAATATTGATACTTATGAAATCTCAATTTTACCTTATGAAGACTGCTGCACTTTGTTTCTCCCCAAAAGCCCGGTGACCAAACCTAAAATAAAGGTTATTGAGAAATATGAAGCCCTGTTGAACATTGAAAGCCTGCTCAGCGAGGCAATGAACTCACTGGAAACTACTATCGTCAAAGGGATTTAGTCTTTCTTAAGGCGATCATCGATGCTGTCCTGCATAGCGGCATCAAGCAAAACTTCAGGGCCGGGAAAACGGGCTTTACCTTTGGTCAAGCCGGAAAAATAAAGGGCATTAGTTGGGCACCAGTTCAGACAGCGAAGACAGTACATACAGTGATAATGGCGGACAGGATACCCTTCGTCATCAAGCTCAATTAGTCCCTGGGGGCACTGCTGAATGCAGGTCATACACCCGATGCATTCATCTTTGTTGATGCCAAACCCAAAAAGAAGACGATTAAGTATAAAATCTATCCCGTAAGAATAGAACAGCCGGTAGGGAATGCCGACCATCTTATCAAGCAGATTGGCCCCCTTGTACTGGTAATGTATTCCGTAAAATAACGAATGGATATACTCAAGAAATACAAATATATTTTTCCTGGCCTGAAAAGTTTTTTTGACCAGCAGGCGGCCTGTTTTGCGGTGATTGAAACTGCTGCGCATAATGGCAGTGGCAGAATAAACAAATGACTGATCGAGGTGGCCGACATATTTAAAGTCTTTTAACCTTAAGAGTTTCCGCATAAAAACTTCAAAGTCCCCCTGGGCACCGTCATGGGTGGCAAATGAAAAAACTCGTATTTTCTTATTAAATACAGGCAGATCCAGTAAAAAACGGATCAACACAGGCGCGGGGCGAAAGCTGTATACGGGGGATCCAAAACCGATTAGATCATAATCATTCCAATCCTGTTTTAGGCTAGCGAAAAGGGGATTCTCTTCAACGTTTTGCAAAGCGGTTTTCAGCCTTTGATACGGCCAGGGATATTTACCGAGGGGACGCTTTTCCTCCGCTCTTATAGTATAATTAAGGGCAACAGGTTTTTTCTGCCAGAGCGTAGGAAGATCAATAAGCTCTTCAAGATCCAGGTTGTCACATTCGTAACCCCGTTTTTCCATTTCCTCCTGGATCAAATTGGCAAAGTAGCGGGTAACACCGGTTCCTGAAAAATAAACCATCAATACTTTTAACATGATTACCACCTAATAATTATTATATCCTAACTTGAATGGTTTAACAAAATTAATAAGGCGGTGAAAGAATCATGGCCAGAAGCTGGGGCATTAAAAACCTTTATTTTTACCTGGTCTGTTTAGTTACCCTCTTTCTTTTCGTGGGGGGCGCAATTTCGGCTATCAACAACGCTGCACAGTTGATCCTGCCGGATAGACCAAATATTTCTTTAACAGAGTCATATTTTCGCGAATACCGGGAACACGGTGCCGAAACTGCATTTGATCCTCCTCCCCTGGAAGAACTTGAAAAGATACGGGCTGAGCAGGAAAGAGAATTCCGTCATTTCCAAGGCTGGGCAAGACGCAGTCTGTTAAACTCTGTTGCCCTGATGATTATAGCTGCACCTTTTTATTTCTATCACTGGAAGCAGGTAAAACCGGGAGCTGGTAAAGGAGGTAGTGACAATGCAGGCTAAATGGGACCTTGAACATGTTTATTTTTACCTGGTTAGCTTTATAGCCTTAATCCTGATCATTATCGGGGCTGTTACTCTGGTCCAGGCTGGTATTGCTTACATTACCCCTGCTTATGATAATTACAGCCCCTTTGACCAGCCAGCACCCTATATGGAACTGGGAGAATGGGAGAGAGAATTCGGACCTGAGCTAATTGAAGAGGAAAAAGCCCGTTATGCAGATATAAACCGTAATAATTATCACCGCAGCCTGCTTCGCGATACTGTGCGAGGATTAGTGTTTATTATCGTGGCCCTGCCGGTTTACCTGTATCACTGGCGTAAAATACCGAAATTGGAAGAAGATGAATAGCGGAACCGGAAATAAAATATCAGCTGGACAGGCGCCTTAACCGGCCCATATAGAAACAAACAGCTTTTTGCTCTGAATATGAGGACGTTAAATAAACCCCTCCCGTTTAAGGAGGGGTTTATTTAACAGGATGGACGAAGACTGCTTATTGCTCAACAATAAATTCGGCACTTCCTACGTTGCTGTGCCACAGGGCAATATTATGCGAATTGTTGTTTGAAGATACAATTATAAAGTGTAGGTATCGCCTAAAGTCCGCTCTTCGATGCTGTACCTCTTCACCACCGGGCAAACTGGAGCCTATCCATCACCTTATTGCCCTAACCGGGATGCCTACCCTTTCAGGGGCAGGACATAAAAGAAAATCGCAAAGAAGTGGCATATACTACCACCGAGGACAAACAGGTGCCAGACAGCATGCATCAGCAGTTTATCCCGTGCAGCATAAAAGATCATGCCAAATATATAGGAGACACCGCCGGCGGCAAGGTGGATAAACCCGTTTAATGGCAGGTTTACCAGCAGGTCGTGGATATAAAATATAATCAGGCCGCCCATAACCGGGTAGAACAGGGTCGAGATAACTTCAAAACGGCTTATAAAGAAGGTTTTATAGATAATACCCGCCAGGGCCAGGCCCCAAACCACCCCGAACAAAACCCATCCCTGCCCTTCACGCAGGGTAACCAGGGTAAAGGGGGTATAAGTACCCGCTATCAGGACGTAGATCGCCGAATGGTCAATAATGCGCAGAATATTTTTGACCCGCGGGACCTGGATACTGTGGTAAAGGGTCGATGACAGGTAAAGCAAAACAAGGGTCGAACCGTAAACACTGAAACTGACCACATGCCAGACGTTGCCGTAAATATTGGCGAAAACAACCAGTAGCACTAAAGCCGCTATAGCTAAAAGGGCTCCAAACCCGTGAGTTACAGAGTTGGCGATTTCATTAATATGCGTAATTCTTCTTGTCTCTTCCATCCATGTTGCCTCCATTTTCACTGAACCAACAGCACCATTGTATCTTTTAAGGCCGGGCCTGTCTACTCCCCGCACCCCCAATAAGTTAAAAAGGTGTCTGACACCTTTTTAACTGGTATGATAAAAATGCCTTTCATCCTGTGGATAAGTATGGTGGCAGTACCGGGGGTGCGGTTTGCCG
>SLHT01000010.1 GCA_007136055.1 Syntrophomonadaceae bacterium | reverse complement strand
GGTCAAGGAAAACCCGGTATTTGTATCCCTGCTCGGCATGTGCCCCCTGCTCGGTGTTACCGGTTTTCTGTTTTATGGTTTTGGGATGGGGGTTGCCACTACTGCAGTAATGATCGGGGGCAGTTTAATTGTATCGCTTTTACGTAATTTAATACCGCCCCAGGTGCGTATACCAATTTTTATTATAGTAATTGCGACATTTGTTACGGTAGTTGAAATGGTTTTGCAGGCCTATCAACCGGTGCTTTATGAAGCGCTGGGAGTCTTTGTGCCTCTTATTGTGTGTAACTGCCTGATCTTGGGCAGGCTCGAAGCTTTTTCCAGTAAAAAGCCGGTTTTAAGGTCAACCCTTGACGGTGTTGGAGCCGGTCTCGGGTTTACACTGGCCCTGGTATTACTGGCCCTTGTGCGCGAAGTGCTGGGGCATGGTACTATCCTTGGCCCTGATCCTGCGACCGCCATCCATCTTTTCGGCGCCAACTATGAGCCGATGGTCCTGTTTGCGGTGCCTGCCGGTGCGTTTATTGCCCTGGGCCTGCTTTTAGCTGTGGTTAACTTGCTTATGAAGCGTTTTAACATTTAAGGGTTAACGGTTATACCATCTTACTGTTAGTCCAGGCAGGAGGTTGTTATGGAAACTCTGCTTTCAATTATATTTATCTACATCTTTGTCGAAAACTTTGTTTTGCACCGTTTCTTTGGGATCTGTCCTTTCCTCGGGGTGTCCCGCAAAATGGAAACTGCAATTGGAATGAGTATGGCGGTTATATTTGTCATGACTATGGCTACCCTGGTTACATGGCTGCTATATACTTATATTCTCATTCCTTATAATTTGCCCTATCTGCA
The DNA here is from genome assembly GCA_007136055.1 of Syntrophomonadaceae bacterium. Lineage (GTDB taxonomy): Bacteria > Bacillota > Dethiobacteria > DTU022 > DTU022 > T3SED10-7. The sequence continues at coordinate 4,041 of SLHT01000010.1, read as the reverse complement.
AATTGTAACTTTTATTTTGGTTATCGCTTCTTTAGTACAGCTTGTGGAGACTGTTTTGCGTAAAATAAGCCCGACTTTATACCAGGGGCTGGGAATATTCCTGCCGTTGATTACCACTAATTGTGCTGTCTTAGCGGTGACTCTTTTGGCTGTGCGCCAGGAGTTTTCCCTGGTTGAATCGGTTGTCTTTGCGATTGCCGCTTCTATTGGTTTTTCAATGGCCCTGGTTATTATGGCCGGAATTCGGGAGCGTTTAGAGCTGGCCGTTATGCCGGATGTATTAAGAGGATCAGCAGTGACCCTGATCACAGCGGGAATTTTATCTTTGGCATTTCTTGGTTTTCAGGGTATGCTCACGCTGTAAAGGTTAATAATTTTTATAATAAGTTGAACTATACAGTTGCGAGGTGAATGAAGCAGTGTTATTTATATATGCAATAGCTGCCCTTGGCCTGATTGGATTGTTGTTTGGGTTGGGACTGGCCACTGCGGCAAAGGTATTTTACGTTGAAACCGATCCCAGGGTTGAAGCGGTAAATGATTTGGTGCCCGGCGCTAACTGCGGAGCCTGCGGTTATCCTGGATGCATGAAGTTTTCCGAAGCGGTTGTTAGCGGTGAAGCCGAACCTGATGCCTGTATACCCGGTGGGGAAGAAGTGGCTAATGAGATAGCCGCGCTGCTAGGCAAGGAAGTATCATCATCGGCTTCTCCCATTGCTACCCTGTTTTGTATCGGTGATAACTACAGGGCTGCCGATAGTTTCGTTTACGACGGGGTAAAGGATTGTAACGTCGCAGGCGATTTTTACGGCGGCCACAAGGCATGCAGTTACGGATGTCTGGGTTTGGGTAACTGCGTGCGTGTTTGTCCTTTCGAAGCGATTATAATGGGTTCGCACGGTTTGCCTGTAATAGATAAAGAAAAATGCACAGGCTGCGAACTATGTGCTAAAGAATGTCCTCGTGACTTGATTCAGATGCTGCCCCGGGGTGAAGAAGGACATCTTGTCCTGTGCAGTTCCCAGGATCGGGGCAAAACTGTGTCAAGGGCGTGTGAAGTTGGCTGTATTGCCTGTAAAGCCTGCATAAAAGTCTGTCAGCAGGAAGCTATTGAAATGGATGGGAAGCTGGCCGTCATCGATCTTGAAAAATGTACTGATTGTGGTGACTGCGTGGAAAAATGCCCTCCGGGCACCATTTATCAACGCTCAGCAATCCCTTCGGAACAAGAAGCGATTGCCGCGGCAGCTGAAAAGGAGAAAGAGACAGCATAAAGTAAAAAAAGCAAGATACAGGAGACAGCCTTATTTTTGTACATTCCAGCCTCCTTGTATCCGGTTTCTGATTTCTAACCTCTAAATTGGCGTAAGTTTCAGAACAGGTGGAATATAAAACAAGGGTACATTTAAGTGAGTCGGATAAAAGTAGCTTGGTAAAGTTGTATTTACAATTCTGTTTTCTGAATTAAGCTTTCGAGGCGGCTGATACAATGAAAAGCCATTGGTTAAACTACATCGCTACAACCTTAACCCTACTTGTGTTCTGGGTAGCCGTCAGTGGTTCCCTGAAGTGGCCGCAGCTTATAGTTGGTTTGGCAGCGGCTATTTTTGTTACATATTTTAACCGCAACCTGCTGATAACCACAGAGGACAGGCCTCCTCTATCTTTAAAAACCATTAGCTGGTTGATCGGGTATTTCTTTAAGTTAATTATTGATATAGTTAAAGCAAACTTCCAGGTAGCCTGGCTGGTTTTGCATCCCGCTATGCCTATCGAGCCTAACCTGGTGGAACTTGAAGTTGATATTGATCGGGCTGCCAGCAGGGTGCTGCTGGGCAATTCAATCACTCTTACTCCCGGAACTCTTACCGTCCTTGCAGATGAAAAAAAGTACTTGGTCCATGCCCTTACCCTGCAGAGCGGAGAGGCCTTAAAACACTGGCCTTTGATAGAGAGGTTAAAACTCATGGAGGTTGATAAGACATGAATTTAAGTCTCATCCTTGACAATTTATACGGCCTGGGTGCAATTTTAGTGATGGTGATGATCTTTATGTCGCTGGTCAGGGCTTTAATCGGCCCGACCGCCCCCGATCGGATAGCGGCAATCAGTATTATCGGGACAAAAACATTGGTGATTATCACTTTGATTGCCCGCATCTATAATCAGGCATACTTTTTGGATATCGCCATGGTTTATGCCCTGATGAGTTTTATAACTACGGTCGGAGTAGCCAAGTACCTTGAGAAAGGGGCCCTGGACTGATCACTTCCACACTGGGGGTTATAATTGATGTTATCTCGATTATCTGCCTGATTGGCGGCCTCTTTTTTCTGTTTGTCGGGACAGTTGGTCTGCTGCGCCTTCCAGATGTCTATAACAGGCTTCATGCCACTACCAAGTGTGACACCCTGGGGGCGGGCCTGTTACTGCTTTCCCTTGCTTTGCAGAGCAGCCTGGCAGTTGGGGTCAGGCTGGCTTTGCTGATCATTTTTATCCTGATCACCAACCCAACCGCAGCCCATGTAATTGCCAGATCTGCCTACAAGACCGGAAGAAAGCCTTTAGAGTACAGGGGGGGAACAGATGACAGAAGTGCTTAATATTCTCCTGCTCCTATTTTTAATTGTCTGCGCTGTTGGTGTAGCCTATATCCGCGATCTATTAAGCGCTGTGATCCTGTTTTCATCCTTTGGCCTGATCATGGCCATAATCTGGCAGCAGTTAAGCGCTCCCGATGTGGCCATGGTAGAAGCGGCCCTGGGGACGGGGGTGGTCGCGCTGCTTTTAATTGCCGCGATCAGCAAGACGAAAAGAACTGAATAATTTAGTGTTGGGGAGGGTTAGAGCAATGTACTATATCCTGTTTGCAATTTTTATAATTATCCTGACTCTGTTTCTCAGGTTTAAGATGGGAGTAGAGCCCAGGACCCTGGTGACGTTGTACCTGCTTGGTTTAGTTATCTTTTTGCTCAGTTTTACTGTAGCCGAAATGCCAGCTTTTGGTTCTCCCGATAACCCCACATTTAATGAAGTGCCCCGGCGTTACCTGGAAAAGGGCGTGGAGGAAACCGGAGCGGTCAATATAGTAAGCAGCGTGATCATAGATTACCGTGCATTCGATACCCTGGGTGAGGCGACAGTTTTATTTGTGGCTATTGCTGCTGTAGCTGCTACCCTCAGGTCACATTAGGCGGAGAGGAGGAGAACCGCAATCGATGACCAAATTGTTCGTATAACAAGCCGCCTGGTCGTTCCCTTTATCCAGGTTTACGGAATCTATGTTATTCTGCATGGCCATCTGTCTCCAGGGGGCAGTTTTTCGGGTGGCGCAATTTTCGGTGCCAGCCTGGTCTTGCTTGCCCTTTCTTTTAACCTCGAGGCGGGTTCTAAAGTAATTCCCCATCATACTGCCAGCCTGTTGGAAAGCGGCGGAGCATTAGGGTATGTCCTGACCGGCCTGGCAGGAGTATTCCTGGGCGCTTATTACCTTGCTAATCGAATAGCAGGATTTCCGATGGGAGAGCCCGGCGAACTTTTCAGCGCCGGGGCGATACTAATTATTACTATTTTCGTCGGGGTCAAGGTGGCCAGTACAATCGCTACCCTGTTTTACTATATCATCGAGGGAGAGAAGTAGATTGGAAACATTAAGCGGAATCATTAAGAATTATTATTACATGGTGGCAATTATCCTTTTTGTGATCGGAATGTATACAATGCTTACCCATTCCAACATGATAAAAAAGGTGATTGCTATGAATATAATGGATGCTTCCGTTTTTTTGATGTTTGTTGCCGTAGGTTATGCGCATGGTTCCGAAGCCCCAATTATCAGAGAAGGGGCCGATGTTCTATATGCAAACCCTCTGCCGGGAGCTCTTATTTTAACCGGGATAGTTGTTGCCGTCAGTGTTACGGCTTACGCTTTAAGCCTGATTGTAAAAATATACCGTTATTACGAAACCTGCGACTATGATGAAATATGTGAGATAAGGAGACAGGAGTAGTGGGAATTTCTGATCATTTTCCGGCTTTAAT
>SLHT01000045.1 GCA_007136055.1 Syntrophomonadaceae bacterium | reverse complement strand
GGGTCTGATCTTATGCGCAGGGAAATACTAATGGAACTGCTTCTTGATATAATATTCGGATCTAGCGAAGCCCTCTACAACGATCTCTACAAGGAAGATTTAATTGATGAAAACTTTACCTCTGATTATACTGCTGAAATGAACCATGGATATATCATGATCGGAGGAGAAACAAAAGATCCCGAACAACTTTACCAGCGGATTATGGAGGAAATTGCTAAATTCCTAAAAGAAGGGGTAAATAAAGAGCAATTTGAGCGGCATCGTCGTAAAATCCTGGGCAGCTATATCAGACGTTTTAATTCACTGGAGTTTATAGCCAATAACTTCCTGTCTTTTCGTTTTAAAGGCACTGACTTATTCCAGCTGCCTTCTATCCTCCATGGTGTAAGACGTGGAGAAGTGCTGGCCCTGGCCGAGGAAAATCTCGATCCCGATCGTCATGCAGTTTCGTTGATCGTCCCTCCGAAAGAAGATCAGGCGCAATAATTTCGGAACACATCAATGAATTAAACTATCCGACAAACCTGACCGGCTAAAAGATAGATTAAACAGTCCGATCAGGTTTGGCGGAATGTTTTTTTGTAAGACTCAACCGGTTTTATGTTCAGTTTATGTTGATTTTTTTTTGCAAACGGGTTAAAATGGGTCCATTGACGTGCACAGGATTGTGCACAATGTGGCAGGAGGTTTAATCATGAGTAACTATACCCGTTTTGTTAATCCACACCTGGGTGAGATGCTTGAAAGCATCAAGCTCGATCAAAAATATGTGCGCGGAGAAGGTTGTCATCTCTTCGATGACCTGGGCAATCGCTACCTGGACTGTATTGCTGCTTACGGGGCGCTTCCTTTCGGGCATAATCCCGCACCTATTTGGGAAGCAATAGACCGTTATCGCGATTCGTCTGAACCGAACTTTATTCAGCCTTCAGCCCTTGATGCTGCAGGAGAATTAGCTTGCCGTCTGATCCAATTGGCACCAGAAGGCCTTGAATATGTTACTTTTACCAACAGCGGGGCTGAGGCAGTTGAAGCAGCGATTAAACTCTGCCGCTCAGCAACCGGTCGCATAGGTATCTTGGCCACTGATAACAGCTTTCATGGAAAAACCTTTGGCGCTCTTTCGGCTACGGGAAATCCCGGTTACCAGTCAGTTTTTAATGCTCCGGCCGAAGGGTTTAACCATATTCCGTTCGGCGATAGCAGTGCTCTTCAGAAAGAACTGACCGAAAAAGCAGATTACTACGCCGCATTCATAGTAGAGCCTATTCAGGGCGAAGGAGGCATTATTGAACCTCCTGCAGGTTACCTTACTGCGGCAAAAGAGATCTGTAAAGAACATGGTGTTCTGCTAGTCTTAGACGAAGTCCAGACCGGCCTGGGAAGAACGGGGACATTGTTTGCCTGCGAGCAGGAAAACGTTTCGCCTGATGTAATGGTGCTGGCCAAGGCTTTAGGCGGGGGGATCATGCCTATCGGCGCCTGTCTGAGTACAGAAAAAGCATACACCGAAGATTTTGGTTTAAAGCATTCATCGACATTTGGCGGCAATGCCCTGGCCTGCCGGGTCGGAATACAGGTTATGGAAGAGTTGACAGTTAACAATAAAGCGATCTTAAAAGAAGTGCGCTCTAAGGGAGAGCTGCTTAAAAAAGGCCTCCTTGATCTGAAAGAGAAGTATCCCAAGTTGATTAGCGCGATTCGCGGTCGCGGGTTAATGCTGGGTATCGAATTTTATATGGACCGCGAACATTTTCCCGGCAGCCTGATGGGGGTTATGGCCGAGCAGGAACTGCTGACCCCGGCTATTTCTTCATACCTCTTAAACGTAGAAAAAATAAGGGTTGCCCCTACTTTAAACGGCAATGCAGTTATCCGCATCGAACCTCCCTTGACGATCAGTGAAGAGCAGTGTCAAGAAGCTCTTCTCGGCCTGGATTCCATGCTTAAAGTCCTTAATGAAGGCAGCACTGCGCGCTTTCTGTCTTACCTGGTCAGGCCCGATTGCGAAGGCAGCTTTCCGACTTTTATTCCCTATCCTGCCGAAAAAGTTGTACCCAGTGGCGAACCGTCAGAAGGGCGCTTTGCCTTTCTGATCCATGCTCTTGATTTAAAAAGCTATCACCAGTTCGACAACAGCCTTCTCGCTTTTAGTGAAGAAGAATTGGGCGACCTTACAGGGCGCTTTGGGGATATGATTGAACCTTTTGTTACCGGTCGGGTGAAAATACATTCTGCTGCCGGGAAAAAGGCTTACGGTGAATTTATCGGCCTGCCCCGGACCACCGATGAATTTGTGCAGATGCCCAAAAAACAGGCTTTGGCCGAGTTGAAAAAAGCTGTTCAACTGGCCCGCGAACGCGGGGCTAAAATTGTCGGCCTGGGCGCTTTTACCGCCGTTGCTTCAATGGGTGGTCTTTACCTGAAAAATGAAGGTGTGCCTATAACCACAGGCAACAGCTATACAGTAGTTTCTGCTGTAGATGCGGTTACGACCGCCACAGAAAAGTTGCACATTGACCGCTCCCAGTCTACTGCTGCCATTGTTGGCGCCGCCGGATCGATAGGACGGGGGATTTCGCTATTACTCTCAGAGACTGTACCCCGCCTGATATTAATCGGAAATCCGAATAACACATCAGCCAGTGAGAGGTTGCAGCTGGTAGCCGCTGAAATTTACCGTTACCAGTCTGCGCTTTTACAGCAGGGACGTACTCTTAAGGAGGGCAGCATGGGTCATCAACTGGCCGGTTGCCTGGAGCTGCCTGCACCCGATGCGCCGATGGAAGATTTTGAGGCATTTGTTGAAGGGGAAGGAAGGCGCAGGGGTTTAATAGAGTTTTCTACCGACATCGATTCTGTTTTAGCCGGGGCTGATATCGTAATCAGTGCTACCAGCGCTACTGAAAAAGTGATTCATGCCAGAAACCTGAAAACAGGCGCCATCGTTTGTGATATATCCCGTCCTGCAAATGTTAGTGAAGAGGTCGATGAAGCCCGCCCCGATGTTTTGGTGATCGATGGCGGAGTTGTTGAAATTCCCGGACAACCTTCATTGGGCTGGGATTTCGGTTTTGAAAAAGGACTGGCCTATGCCTGTATGGCCGAAACAATGATGCTTGCCCTGGAACAGCAATACAAACACTACAGCCTTGGTTCTTCAGGAGTTAACCTTGAATCGATTTTGCAAACCAGGTATTTAGCTGATGAGCATGGTTTTAAGCTGGCTAATTTTCGCAGCTTTAACCACCCCTTGAGTAATGAAAGCTGGCAAAGACTGCTGCAAACCCGCCGGGAACTGGCCGCACGCTAATAATTATGTTAGAATAAGCAAATAAAAATACACGAAACAGATCCGGAAAGGGTGGTTGTAATGGCGCAGAAGAACGGGCAGAATAAACAGGCCCAAAACAAGGAATTTGTAAAAGAGATAACCCCAAAAGCGGTAGATTATTCACAGTGGTATATTGACGTAATTTTAAAAACTAAAATGATGGACTACGCCCCGATGAAAGGTTTTATGGCCATCCGACCTTTAGGCTATGCCCTCTGGGAAAAGATCCAGGAGCAGCTTGACCGGCGCTTCAAAGCTACAGGTCATGAAAACGCTTACTTCCCGACTTTTATCCCCAAGGGCTTGCTGGAAAAAGAAGCCGAGCACGTTGAAGGGTTTGCCCCTGAACTTGCCTGGGTGACCAAGGGAGGCAACGAAATATTAAATGAACCGCTGGCTGTCCGGCCCACATCTGAAGCCATTATTTGTGACTTTTATTCACGTTGGATTCAATCATGGCGGGATCTGCCTGTTTTAATAAACCAGTGGTGTAACGTTGTACGCTGGGAAAAGTCGACCCGTCCTTTCCTGCGTACATCCGAGTTTCTCTGGCAGGAAGGACATACCTGTCACCGTAACGAAGAAGACGCAGAAGAAGAAACCCTTAAAATGCTAGAGGTCTATCGCGAGTTTCTGGAGACAGAGATGGCCATTCCCGCCCTTGCCGGGCGCAAGACAGAGCGTGAAAAGTTTGCCGGTTCCCTGCGCACCTATTGTGTTGAAGCCCTGATGACAGACGGACGGGCTCTGCAGGCAGGAACATCGCACAACCTGGGGCAGCACTTTGCCAAAGTATTTGATATAACTTACCTTGATCAGGATGATCAATTAAAGCATGTCTGGCAGACCAGCTGGGGCGTTTCGACCCGCCTGATTGGTGCACTGATTATGGTTCACGGTGATGATCGCGGCCTGGTTCTGCCGCCCCGTATGGCCCCTATCCAGACTGTTATTGTTCCCATTCTGAGTAAAAAAGATCGGGATCGCATATTAGAAGCGGTTCGTGAACTGGAAGGCAGCTTAAAAGAAAACGTACGTATTAAACTTGATGTACGTGAAGAGTATTCACCGGGCTGGAAATTTAATGATTGGGAAATGCGGGGTATTCCGATTCGCATTGAAGTCGGCCCCCGGGATTTAGATAAAGGCCAGGTCGTTCTTGTCCGTCGTGATACAGGGGAAAAACAATTTATCTCCCGCGAAGACCTTCCAGCGCTCCTGCCGCAGCTTTTGGACCAGATTCAAAATGACATGCTTCAAAGGGCTCTCGAATTCCGTAAAGCAAATACCCGCAGCGGTTCTGATTACGAGGAATTTAAGCGGATTATGGAAAACGAACGTGGTTTATTTCTTGCTCCCTGGTGCGGTGAAGACTCCTGCGAAGAAAAAGTTAAAGATGAAACCAAGGCAACAATTCGCTGTCTTCCATTTGACATGGAGCCCGAAGGCGATAAGTGTTTTGCATGTGGGGGAAAAGCAATCGAAGCTGCCTATTTCGCCCGGGCTTATTAGGAGTAGGGCGATGAATAAAAAAGAGCTTCGCAAAAAAATCATTCAGCAGCGC
>SLHT01000161.1 GCA_007136055.1 Syntrophomonadaceae bacterium | reverse complement strand
TTTGAGTTTTTCAGATCGTAAATTAGCTGGGCAATATCTTCGATTGAATAAATATCATGATGCGGCGGCGGAGATATGAGGGTCACTCCGGGAGTGGAATAACGCACCCGGGCGATCATCTCGTTTACCTTGTGCCCCGGCAGCTGCCCTCCTTCCCCCGGTTTCGCTCCCTGGGCAATCTTGATTTGAATCTCCCTGGCGCTGGCTAAGTACTCAGCTGTTACTCCGAAGCGGCCGCTGGCCACCTGTTTTACGGCGCTAACACGGCTGCCGCCTCCTGGTAAGGGCTTGTATCGTTCCGGGTCTTCTCCACCCTCGCCTGAATTACTTTTTCCGCCCAGCCTGTTCATGGCCAGGGCCAGGGTTTCATGGGCTTCGGGACTGATAGATCCCATTGACATTGCCCCGGTGACAAAGCGCTTGACTATTTCGGCAGCCGGTTCAACCTGATCAATATCAACAGGACTGCTATTCTTAAGGCGTAGCAGGCCGCGGAGCGTGGACTGTCTTTCAACCTGGTTATTGATCAACTCCGCATATTCCATATATTGTTTGAAATTATTGCTTTGAACAGCATGCTGCAGCAGGCTGATCGATTGTGGGGTCCAGAGATGCCTTTCTCCGTCAACACGGTAAGCATAGTGGCCGCCGGAAGGCAAAAGGCCGGTCCTGCCGGGTTGAGTTATATCCTGACGAAACAACCGGTAGCGCAAATTTACTTCTTCAGCAATTTCATCGAGGCCAAGGCCCTGGATTCGGGAACTGGTTCCCTCAAAATAGCGCTTAATGACCTGGTCGTTAAGGCCGATAGCCTCAAAAACCTGGCCATTACGGTAACTGCGCAGAGTGGAGATGCCGATCTTAGACATGATTTTCAAAATCCCCTTGCAGAGGGACCGAACATAATTTTCCATCGCTTTTTGAGGTGAAAGCAGTTTGCCAAGCCGGCCTTTTTCAGCAAGATGGGCGACAGATTCAAAGGCCAGGTAAGGATTGACGGCCGAGGCGCCGTAACCGAGCAAAAGGGCCATGTGCATCACTTCCCGCGCCTCTGCGCTCTCTACCAGGATACCGATTTTGGTACGCAAACGCCAACTTACCAGGTGCCGGTTTACCGCCGCTACGGCGAGAAGAGAGGGTATTGGCGCCATATCCGGATCGAGATTGCGATCGGTTAAGACAACCAGGCCGTGCCCGGTTTCTACAGCTTTCTGCGCCTGCAGACAGAGCCTGTCAAGGGCAGCGGCAAGAGCGCTACCGTCGCCGCCGGCAGGGAACTGAATTTTAAGCCTGGCGCTCCTGAAGCCTTTTTCGTCCAGGCTGCAAAGCCTAAATAAATCTTCATTGGATAGAATCGGGTGGCTCAGTTTAATCAAGTGGGCATAAAGCGGTGATTCCTTTAACAGGTTATCGGCACAACCGATAAATGTCATCAGCGACATAACCAGTTCTTCGCGATGAGGATCAATGGCCGGGTTAGTAACCTGCGCAAAATGCTGCTTGAAATACCAGAAAAGAAGCTGCGGTTTTTCCGAAAACACTGCCAGGGGCTGATCGGCGCCCATCGAACCAACCGGTTCTGCACTATCGACAGCCATCGGCTTAAGCAGCAGGTTAATATCTTCACGGGTATAACCGAATAATTTCTGCGCTGCGATAAGGGCTTGTTCGTCAACTTTCAGTGGGGCCATGGCGTTAAAAAACCCGTGGATTGTAATCTGGTTTTCCTGGGTCCAGCGCCGATACGGGCGGCGGCGAGCTAAACGCATTTTTATTTCCGTGTTTTTAAGAAGCCTTTTTTCGTCAAGATCGACCATCAACATTTCGCCCGGGCGCAGGGCACCTTTTTCTTTGACTTCTTCAGCCGGTATATCGATTACCCCGGTTTCAGAAGCAAAAACTATAAAGCCGGACCTGGTAACTGTATACCTTGCCGGCCGCAACCCATTCCTGTCGAGCAAAGCTCCCACCCTGCGTCCGTCAGTATAAATTACGGCAGCCGGTCCGTCCCACGGTTCCATAATCCCGGCATGATATTCAAAGAAGCCGCGCAGGTCGGGGCCGATCGGATACTTATCACCCCAGGCCTGGGGAATAAGCATAGCCATAGCATGATCAATTGTTCTGCCCCCGTTATAAATCAGTTCCAGTGCATTATCGAGATTAGCTGAATCGCTGGCTCCTTCTTCCAGGATAGGTAAAACTTTTTTGATGTCGGAACCGAAAAGATCCGATTCGAGATCTCTTTCCCGGGCAGCCATCCAATTCCGGTTACCGCGCAGGGTATTGATTTCCCCATTGTGACAAAGATAGCGAAAAGGCTGGGCCAGGGGCCAGGAAGGAAAGGTGTTGGTGCTATAACGCTGATGAACGACTATAAAAGCGCTATCCATTGATTCGTCCAGCAAATCCGGGTAAAATGCTTCCACTTGTTCAGGCATCAGCAATCCTTTATATACTATAGTCCGGCAGGAGAGAGAGGGTATATAAAAAATATCAGGACCCTTGTAAAAACCGGCAGTTTTTCGCTCGGCCTGCTTGCGGATAATATATAGTTTGCGTTCGAGGTCTTTCCCGCTAAACCCATTGCCGTCAATTATACACTGGCGGATAAAAGGCATTTCCTGCCGGGAGACCCCACCTAAAGTATCCGGATTGACTGGCAGGTCGCGCCAGCCGATCATATTCAGACCCGTTTCTGCAGTCAGCAAACCGACGGTTTCACAACAGGCCGTCCTTGCTGCTTTATCATTGGGAAGAAAAAATACTCCGATACCATAACAACCGTCCTCAGGCAGATCCCATCCGTTTTCTGAGCAAATTTTGCGAAAAAAACGATCTGGAATTTGAAATTGAAGTCCGGCCCCGTCACCGGTCTGATCATCAGCGCCGGTAGCTCCGCGATGTAATAAATTTTTCAGGACCGTAACGCCCTGGCGAATAATTTTGTGTGTTTTATCACCTTCTATATTAACCAAAAACCCCAGGCCACAGGCGTCGCGCTCAAAAGAAGTTTCATACATGCCATTATTGTTCATTACTCTTTGTTGTTTGCTGCCAGGCATCACCGGTCATCAATCCTATTCTTTTTAAATGGGGCAGTATAATAACAAGATAACTTCTATAAACCGCCTAGAATTCCTTCCCGAAGCGCATTTTTAAATAGAATGCATATTATTAATACGAAAAGCCGGATATATTATGAATCAGTATTTAATAATAAATACGGGTTCAAATATAATGATACAGGTATCTATTTTATAATATATTTAGGAGGTAAGATATGCGAGACCGCTTATTGATTATTTTTGCCGGCGGTGTTGTCGGGCTGTTGGCTGTTATCCTGGTCCTGCAGGGCAACCCCGCCAACATGGGTTTTTGTATAGCCTGCTTTATACGTGATATTTCAGGGGGTTTAGGTTTACACAGGGCAGGGGTAGTCCAGTACCTGCGACCTGAAATAATGGGGCTGGTTATCGGTTCATTTATAACTGCTTTATTTGTCCGTGAGTTTAAGTCGACTGGGGGTTCCAGCCCTGTTATGCGTTTCACTCTCGGCATGCTGATGATGGCCGGAGCCCTGATATTTTTAGGATGCCCACTGAGGATGGTGTTGCGCCTGGCGGGTGGTGACTGGAACGCACTGGTTGCCCTGCCCGGTTATGTGCTCGGAGTGTGGTTCGGCACACTTTTCTTAAGAAGAAACTTTACGTTAGGACGAAGCCATGAACAATCAGCAGTTAGCGGTTACTCCGGTCCGTTTTTAGCGGTAGTTATATTAATTCTTCTAATCATTGCGCCCGCTTTTATCTTTTTCAGCGAAGAAGGACCGGGTTCGATGTCTGCTCCCTTAGCGCTGACTTTAGGAGCAGGGCTGCTGGTCGGTATCCTGGCCCAGCGTACCCGCTTATGCACGATGGGAGCTATAAGGGACATTATTCTTTTTAAAGATTTTCACCTGTTTTACGGCTTTGTAGCAATATTCATTGTTGCCCTTTTTGGCAACCTGTTCACAGGCCAGTTTACTCCCGGTTTAGAAGGTCAGCCGGTTGCCCATGTCGATGCTGTTTGGAATTTTCTCGGCATGACCGTAGTCGGCCTGGCAGCGGTCCTGGCAGGAGGTTGCCCGATGCGCCAGCTCATTTTAACCGGTGAAGGCCAGGGCGACGCTTTAATTACAGTCTTTGGTATGGGAGCAGGAGCCGCATTTATGCATAATTTTGGCCTGGCCGGAAGCCCTGCAGGCGTTTCGCCGGCCGGACAATGGATAGTAATTATTTCACTGGGTTTGCTGGCTGTAATTGGCATAGGCAACATCAAAATGCACGCTGCTTCAAAGAAAAAGAATCACGTAAAAGCTTCATGAGTTTTAGTCACAGTAGCGGCACCATTCATGCTGCCCTAATTGACTAAATAAGTGGATAAGGTAAAATAGAAATGTTAATGGAGGTTATAACATGTCAGAGCATATAGATTGCCGCGGGCTTTCCTGCCCGGAACCTGTTTTGCAGGCCAGGCAGGCGCTCCAGCAGGCCACGGAAGGAACAGTTACGGTTATAGTCAGTAACGCGGTTGCCCGAGACAATGTATGCCGGGCTGCCGGATCACTGGGCTGGAAGGTTTCAGTTGAAGAAGATGGAGACGACTTTAAGATTACTATCAATAAATAACCATTTTGCTTTTGCAGCAGGGGCACGACACACAGTGCCCCTGGACCACATCTTATATTATTATGCAAAACTTTATGCCGTGACCAAAACTACCCTGGTCATTGCAGAAAGGAATCCGGATGGCTGAAAGCTGTTACATTACTTTTCCAACAACATTTTTTATTACACCTTTGTTCATGGCGTGGACGATATCCACCTCAATACCACTTCTAGTAAGCTTTTCTGCTATTTCTTCCGGTGTTAAATCATCTATTTCAATATATT
>SLHT01000052.1 GCA_007136055.1 Syntrophomonadaceae bacterium | reverse complement strand
TTATCATGACCGCAATGTTCAACGCATCAAAGGGTAGCATTCTTACTGTCGCACTGTTCCACTTCCAGCTAAATAACCCGATATGGCCGGATGCTCAACCCTGGGATACAATCTTGTTTGGCTTAGCTGCGTTGATAATAGTGATCTTCAAACGAAAAACAATGTTTGCCCACAGTAGTGCTGTAACCACAATTCTCTATCCTGGAGATGAGCCCCCTATCAGCTAACCAAACAAACCTCTGATGGATAAGGGTAGGCCTTTCTCGCTTGAGCCATTTCATTATAAGAAACATTTTACCAAAAAAGCTTTCAATAAATCCCCGTAATATACACTTATCAGTCGAAGCATTTGCCTTATCCTTAAGAGAAGATACTTCTGAAATTTGTTTACCATTTATTTCCATCCTGCTTGTCATAAATACTTCTTCATGCAACACCCACCCCAGATATTGCCTTTAGGATGGGGCACATTGACTCTGCTTGTTCTGCCATGATTTTTAAATTGACGATGAGAACCTTACGCACGGCCAAATACAAACCTTCGTTTTCCAAACACTTAGTAATATTTTTCGATGACTCGTGTCGCATTAACTATACCCTTCCATTATAAATAATATATGACACAGGATACATGCTGTGAACACGAACCTACACTCTTTCATATCATCAGGGTTCCCATTACTCGAAAGTCAGGAACATGATGCAGTTAGAACCGCTCCGGATCTTTTTAAAGGAAAAGTGCTAAAATTTGCCCTGGGATCGAGTTGGTTGATTATTTTAGGTTTATTGTGGAAGTATAATTATGCCAATTATATTCACCTTTGATCGCAAGTATCTAACTTTTGGACTCTACCAGCCCTGAATACAGCGCTTCAGATAATGGAAATAATATGCTTTTTATTCATTTGGTTTGCAGATGTGCCAGGCTGCACCTTTATCCACATTGACAACTTTCACATCCGAAAAACAACTTTCCAACTCTGTAACGCAGTCTATCATCTCTCGCTGGGCATTTTTAATAAAATTAAAATAATCTCCGCCTTCCAACCATTCTAAGATAGTCGTCAAAAAGGACCGCTCTTCGTTATAATCGTGTATTATGACCCTATCCTTAGCAACGCGGCTCATTTCGGCGTACATATACATTCTTTCTTCCTCTTGTAAACCATGTGCCACATAGGATGCAGTTGAAATATCAAAGCTATTGTCGTCAAACGGCAATCCTTCAAGAATATCCGCCTTAATAAAGCTGATATTCTTATTTTCCTTCTTATTCCTGGCAATTCCAAGCATCTTTTCTGCCGAATCAATACCAGTCACAGACAAGCCCTTTTCATTTAGCACAGAACATAAAGCTCCGGTTCCGCAACCCACATCAAGGCCTGTTTTATAGGCTAATATGTCCAGCTCTTCGGCAGCATTTTCAATAGCCTCGGCAAACAACTTTTTCTGCTTTTTATATAGCAAACCATAGAAAGGCGCAATCGAATTAAATAAGAAGTTGCTGTTTATTTTTGCCATAAATAAACACCTCGTTTATTGACCTGCCCAGCTTATACAAAGCTGCAGCAGTGGTCTTTACAGCATCTAGACCCTGTAAACATTATACAAGAGTAGTATATTACTTGAAATAAAAAAAAGACAAGTCCCTTTGTCATAGAAAACCGAATCAAAACGCACCAAAACAGGGAACGGTTTCTATGTTTAACAGCGCCCTATTGATATATTAAACTACCGTTATAACTGGCGGTATGACAGAAAGGGGCACTTGTTCCAAGACCGCTATAAAAGTGAACCTGTTGAAGATGACAACTATTTTCTCCCTTTCCGACAAAATGATCAGGCAGCTAATAGAGAATAAATAAAAACTAGAATTAGCTTCACTGCATAATGAGGAATAAGAAACCCAGATGGAATTTTTAAAATATCGCAAGGGGGTAGAGGGAACTTCGCTGAGACAGTTGTCCAGATTAACCGGGTTTATGGTAAATAAGATTTATGGAGCTTAAAACAGAGAACCGTACCCTGTTACTCTGTGTTACTTCCTCCCCTTCTCTCATTCCGTTTCTATTTACCTTTTGCATAGTTAATACTGGAACCGGCTATAATTCGCTCGATTAAGCCTGGTAATATGCGGTGGGAAAAAAGAAGCAGCTTACCTTCTATGGAGGGGATCACTTCCCTGCGGCGTTTTGACGCTGCAAGAATAATATTTGCCGCTGCCCGTTCGGGCGATGAAGCTGGAATTTTAGCAGCCTTTTCGCCCACTTCTTTTAGATATGCTTCAGTGCGCACTGCACTTAAATAGACCGTGGTTACCGTCACCCCGGTTCCAAACAGTTCTACTCGCAACGTGTTTAGAAAGCCGCGCATTGCGTGTTTAGAGGCGTTATAACTGGCTGTACCCGGCAGACCGATTATACCGCCCATACTGCAAACCCCGACAATACGACCTTTCTCTTGTCTGAGGTAAGGCAGGGCATTATGCAAACAATAAACGAGTCCGTAGTAATTCAGTTTGATTTCTTCACTGATGAAATCAATATTGGAGTAAGAGGTAAAGTAACCGATATTTCCACTTCCGGCATTATAAAGCAGGGTATCAATCTTACCGAATTCCTGCACAGCTTCTCTGACCAGGTTCAGACATGATTTCTGTCTGGTTACATCGGTTACAACCACCTTTACGCTGGCACCCCTCCTTTTACATTCTTTAGCAACCAGGTTTAACTGGTTTTCACTGCGGGCGGCCAGAACCAGGTGCGCACCCTGCGCTGCCAGTTTATAAGCGAGTTGTTTGCCAATTCCGCGAGAGGCACCAACCAGCAATACTACATTATCTTTGAATACATTCATCTAAACAGCCCTCTTTAAGTTTGTTCAGTATCTCATAGAATAAAACTGTAGTGTTAGAATGTGCTACCTTTTCGGTTTTATTCTGCTTCGTCGATTTTTTCATCCCAGTATTGATTAACGACTTTCATGTATCCTTCGTCACTGATCAGTTCCATGTCCAATTTTTCTTTAGTATAAAGGCATTATTTCTCTTTCTTGACTAGGAGGGCATTTAGCAACTTGATTAATATTCCCGCAGGCTGCCTTTCCTCATTATAGGGCTAATACTGCAGATAGTTGTTTTAGATGAGGTATCCCTCAGCAAGTGAAAACTCATAGTACTCAATTGTTTTCTTCATAGATATATCGTTTCCTGCAGCTACAAAAATTCTTATTCCCATCTCCAGAGCTATGCTGCCAAAAATCATCGATAATAATTGGCTTATTGGTGCGGACATGACGAGCCCTGTCAATTAGGGCTGCCCTTTGTTCAGACTTAACTATCAATAAATAGTCGGGATTGCTTAAACGATTATTCAATCCCGGCAACTTTAATGTCGAGGTCCTATAGAAGCCTTTATTACAAAGACTAAGCAGCTTCGTTCTGGCAAAGTTTTGTTTTCTTATAGCCCAGAGTAGCGATAAAGGTAACCAGGAAAACTAAAACTCCGCTGGCAAAGGGAAACAGCAGGTTAATATCAAAAATTGTACCAGCCCAGAGCGGTCCCGCTATTCTGCCAAGGCTCATGTAAGATTCTGCGATGCCCATTGACTGACCCTGGCTGCCCTCCGCATGTCTTGATATATAAGCCAGGGCAGAAGGTTTTAACAGCGAGTTCAGCAAAATGAAGAAGCTCATTGAAAACATCAGGGTTATAAATGTTTTTGACACCAGAATAAGAGCAAAACCGACGGAACAGCCTATGAAGGCCAGGGATATCACTCTTTCTTCTCCCAACTTCTTAGTCAAGGGTCCAACAATCAGACCCTGGGCCAGGGCATACATGAAGGCCATAACCATTAAGAATGTGCCCACCTGTTCTGGTCCATAATTGAACCTGGCTAAAGCATAAAGGCCGAAGACACTTGAAAATATAGTCTGACCGAATATCGCAATAAAGACGGCAACCAGGCCAAAGCCTATCGGGGTAAAAAGCATCTGCCATATTCCTTTAAGCTGCATAAACTTGATCTCTGCTTTAGCTACCCTTTTATCAGCGGATAATGACTCTGGCAATCCAATTAGTATTATCAAGAAAGTTAGCAGGCAAAAAGCGGAAGCCACAAAAAACGGGGTGTTAAGGGACATTGAAGCTAAAAGGCCGCCTATTCCCGGACCCAGGACTACGCCAATACCGATAGCGCCGCCAATTTTCCCCATTGCCCCACCCCTGTCTTCTTTCGAAGTGATATCGGCAACATAAGCCTGGGCTGAAGGCAATGCTGCCGAGGACATAACCCCTGAGACCAGCTGGGCAGCATATAGCATCCAGAGCTGAGTTGATATGGCAAAAAACGCCATTGCTGTACCAAGTCCTACCATACCGAGAAGCAGCAGTGGTTTGCGGCCAATTTTGTCCGATAAACTTCCCCAGACCGGGGCAAAAATTAACTGCATGATCCCATAGCAGGCAATTAACAACCCGTAATGAATCCCCCTGCCACCCAAGTTGTCAATGTAAAAGGGCAGCACCGGCATGGCAATCCCGTAACCCATCATTACCACTATCAAGCTGATGATTAAAATTAACATATTCTTATTCTTCATTTTCAGCACCCCTAACAGTGAATTTCCTTTTGTTAACCTGCCCGCACCCTATCCACTGGGAAAAGGTGCGGGCATCTCTTTTTTTTATTAACTTTCAAGCCTCAAGCACCTCAAAATTTCAGCCCAACAGTTCTACCTGGCCGGTCTCACCGTTAACCCGCACTCTCTGGCCATCCCTGATCAGGCTTGTCGCTTCTCCTACACCAACAACGGCAGGCACTCCATATTCCCTGGCTACAACCGCTCCGTGCGATATGGGGCCCCCTGTTTCCATAACTATAGCCCCCAGGTTGAGGAATAGCGGGGTCCAGGCCGGGTTTGTTCCTTTGGTTATCAATA
>SLHT01000165.1 GCA_007136055.1 Syntrophomonadaceae bacterium | reverse complement strand
AAGCCGTACAAAAGGTATTTATGCCATCAAAGCAGGACTTATTCCGACATTATTCTTATAATGCCACATTTCAAGCTGTATGGTATTTTGTTTGATTAACGTATTGATATGCCCAGGACATGGCTGATATTAGGAACATTTATAAAGTTAAAGAGGAAATCTCTTCACATCCGATGGACTCCAATGAATCCATCGAATCCTTCCGGCTGACTTACCTCTCCCGAAAAGGGATCATCACGGAATTGCTGGCAGGCATTGGGAAAGCACCACCCGAAGAGCGTGCCCGGCTGGGCAAGGAATTCAATGAACTGAAAAAACTGGCTAAAGCACGATATGAGGAGGCAAAATCGGCAATATCATCCGAAAAAGCCTCGCGGGTCACCGCCACCGATGATCCCACACTGCCACCGCCTCCTCTTCCAACCGGATCAAGCCACCCCCTCTCACAGACACTCGAAGAGATCAAAAACATCTTTTACCGACTCGGCTTCACCATCGCCGACGGTCCGGAACTGGAAGACGACTTCCACAATTTCACGGCACTCAACTTTCCACCGGAACACCCTGCCAGGGACATGCAGGACACCTTTTTCATCAGAAAAGACGAGCTGGATCCATCCCTCGACCTGGTCCTGCGTACGCACACTTCACCTGTACAAATCCGGCTGATGAAAGAGCAAAAACCACCCGTACGTGCCATTATGCCCGGACGCGTCTACCGGAACGAGTCCATCACTGCAAAATCCTACTGTCTGTTCCATCAGGTGGAAGGTCTCTATGTCGACACAAACGTAAGTCTTGCAGATCTGAAACACACCCTGATCACTTTCGCCGGACACCTTTTTGGCAAAGATTTGAAGTACCGCATTCGTCCTTCCTTCTTTCCTTTCACCGAGCCAAGCCTTGAGATGGATATCTGGTGGGAAACCAACAACCGGCCCGGCCAGTGGATGGAAATTCTGGGGGCCGGCATGGTGCATCCCAACGTCCTGAAAGCCGTGGACGTCGATCCGGAAACCTGGACCGGTTTCGCTTTTGGGATGGGGGTCGAGCGTATCACCATGTCACGTTATGAAATCGACGATATTCGGCTGCTGTATGATAACGACATCCGCTTCCTCCATCAATTCCCATAAGTTCTCCGGCTTCTGAAACATTATGTAACTATTGAATTTTTAACCATTTTAATAGCTTTAACACCCTGATTATTCCATTCTGATGAAAGTTTCATACAACTGGTTATCCCGTTACCTGTCCGATATCCCTCCCCCCCGGGAAGCAGCTGATATACTTACATTGGCCGGGCTCGAAGTGGAGGAAACGGAACAAACAGGCTCTGATTTTGAGGGAATTGTTGTCGGTGAAGTGCAGGAAGTACATCCTCACCCGGATGCAGACCGCCTTGTAGTCTGCAAAGTCGACATCGGTTCCGTGCAGCCCTCTCAAATTGTATGCGGTGCCCCCAACGTGGCAACCGGCCAAAAAGTCGCAGTGGCTACCGTCGGTTCCGTGCTTCCGATGCCCTTGCCCGATGGTTCCCCCTTCAAAATCCGCAAAGCCAAAATACGCGGTCAACAATCATCCGGCATGATCTGCGCCGAAGATGAACTCGGTCTTGGTGATAACCATACCGGAATTCTCGTGCTCGATCCTGCACTTAAACCGGGTACCCCGTTCGCTGAAGTGGCCGGAACAAACCGGGACTACGTATTTGAAGTCGGACTTACCCCCAATCGACCGGATGCTACCTGTCATCTTGGTGTCGCCAGGGACCTGTCAGCGGTAACAGGTGCACAACTCCGCAAACCTTTTGACCGACTGCCCAAAATTGCATCTGGGCTCGGGAAGGAGGTTATCCGCATAACCGATAGCGATAAATGTCACCGTTACGTTGGCATTGTTATGCGAGGCATCAGCGTTGCCGAGTCCCCGCAATGGCTCAAAGAGCTTCTTACAGCCATCGGTCTGCGTCCCGTGAACAATGTCGTCGATATTACCAATTTTGTACTGCATGAACTCGGACAGCCGCTTCATGCCTTTGATTTGTATCGGATTGCTGACCAAAAAATTGACGTGCGCTCTTTTGAAAAGGATACGAATTTTACCACCCTCGATGATATGGAACGCAATGTCCCTGCAGGATCGCTATTCATCTGCGACGGCGAAAAACCTGTAGCACTGGCCGGAATCATGGGCGGTGTCAACTCCGAAATATCCGAAAACACCACTGACATTCTTATCGAATCTGCATGGTTTGAACCGGTCGGCATCAGGAAAACCTCGCGCCGTCTTTCACTTCAAACCGACTCATCTTACCGATTTGAACGGGGTGTTGATCCTTCCATTACAAAAAATGCGGCTCTTCGATGCGCAGAGCTCATCCTGGAACTCTGCGGCGGCATTATTGAAGGAATGGAAGATGTACACCCGGTAAAAACAAATCCCGTAACCGTGGCTCTGCGCCATGACCGCCTTAACAAAATTCTTGGTTTGGAAATGGAACCCGACAGGGTCACCGGCATTCTGGAACGACTGGAAATTTTGCCGGAATTAGCGGCAAGCCACGGGAATGCGTCTCCGCTGCAAGAAAAAAAGAGTGCAATGCCTGATATCCGGAAAGATAAATCATCAAGCAGTCTGGTATGGCACTGCACTGTTCCGACCTTCCGTCCCGACATCACCACGGAAATTGACCTCATTGAAGAAGTGGCCCGCATTTACGATTACAACAACATTCCCGATCCGGACCGCATCACCATTGCCAATCCTGAACCCGTACCATTCAGCGAATATTTTCGTGAAAAAGTCCGGCAAAGTGCCGTCAGTTCAGGACTCAAGGAAATCTACACCAACAGTCTGCTTCCGGAACGTTATTTGGATGATCTTGGCGGTTACACAGTCGTCATTTCCACACTCAATCCGATCACCAAAGATCAGTCTCTGCTGCGTACTCAGCTGCTTTACGGATTCCTCCGGTCTGCCGCCTATAATTTCAACCGGGGCGCCACAGGTGTTCGATTTTTTGAAATCGGAAATATATTTCGCAGGGAGAGCAATGGTGGAACCTGGATTGAAGGCATTCACGAAGCTACACATCTGCATATCGGAATTGCCGGAAATACGCATGCCGATCACTGGAAAGTGCCTGCCCGTCCTTATGATCTGTTTGATCTGAAAGGAATGACGGAGGCCTTGCTTTTTCAAATCGGTCTTCAGGAGTATACCGGATGGAAATGGACGGGAGATGATCTTCAGCTCGTTGTTGCCGAACGGGAAGGAGCACGTGATGATATGATGAAAGAGAAAGAGAAAGGGAAATCGATACCGATGCAACAACAACTGAAAACGGGAAATGGTGCTATCGCCCCGGGAACAATTATCGGGACGCTATCCCGGGTGGATCAGAACTGGAAAAAACATGCCGATATTCAGGTTGATGCTTATTCAGCCGAAGTGGATATCGGACCCCTTGAACAACTTGCAGCACGAAAAGCAGGAAAAGTCTATCGACCTGTCTCCCGTTTTCCTTCCTTTGAATTTGACCTTGCACTGGTTATCGACAAACACGTAGATGCGGGTAAACTGGTTGACGCAATGTACAGGGTTGCCGGTAATCAGCTCGTGTCAGTCGATGTCTTTGACGTGTTTGAGGGCGGGAATCTTCAAAAACATCAAAAAAGCATTGCTTTTCGTCTGACGTTTCAGGATAATGCCAGAACGTTGACAATAAACGATGTCGAACCCGTGATTCAGATGATTTTGAAGCAGCTTGGATCCGACTTTTCTGCTCAATTGCGTTTCTAAACTCAGGAGTATTCCTCATTCCCTGCAAGCGTAATTTATTTTTTTTCAATCCTTTGAATACTCCACAGCAGTAATTGCTTTATTCAGAGTAATTAAATCGTAACTTCAGTAAAGCAATTATTTTCCAAAAACAGTTATTTTGCCTTTTCAAAACTTTTTTTTTCTGAAAACCACTTGCTTTCTTAATAGCAGGATTTCATTCTTTGCAACAGTGTGATGTTAACAAAAAGTGCGTTTATAAAAAAGGAGCACTGAAAGTGACCTACCACGACCAACCATACTATAAAGAATTTCGCGATCTGCTGAGCAGGATCCAGTCGGGTGTAACCGAACTGAAAAAGGAAAATGAACGATTGTCGGACGAAACCCGGGATCTAAGCATTGAACTGAAAAAAGTTCGCGGCGAGCTGGCTCAGGCGCAAAGAGAAGTTGACCGGCTTAACAGTGAACGTGAAATTCGGGCGGATGAATCTGGTGATTCCGGTAAAGAAACCAATCCGGATTTAAAATCGAAATACAAGAGTTCAACCGGTGCAACACTATCCTTGTTCGATGAGCTTGATGATAATGAAAAACGAATTATCCGCCAGCAAATCATTGAAATGATATCCAGGATTGACAAACATCTGAATCGCGCCGAATCATCCGGAAGATCCGAATCCTCATGAAATCCATCAAGGTTACCATTTTAGGCAAACAGTACCCCCTGAAAATCAATGAGGGTGATGAAGAACTCATGCAGCAAATTGCTGATTATGTGGACAAGCGATTCCATGATTTCCGAAAAGCACTGATCAATCAGTCCGAGTCCACCATCATGGTTCTTGCCTGCCTGAGCATTACCGAAGAGCTTTTCATGGCAAATGAGGGAGTGAAACCTGCTGACCAATCCGACGAAAAAGTCATTTTCAGTGATATAAATGATTTGCTTGGCAAGATTTTGGATGAAATTGAGCAGGAAATTTCCGATATTTAGATAGCCTGATAAAAGATCGTTTCTTATAACGCTTTTGAAGCAGGGTTAACATAAACAAGCACAACACTTAAAAATAAGGGTGTTCAACTTCGTCCGGCAATGCCAGGCCTCATGTCACCGCGTGTGAATAGTGGAAGGCAGACCCGGTTCGAGTGAATACCCGCACTGTCATTGACGGTAGCTTGTT
>SLHT01000153.1 GCA_007136055.1 Syntrophomonadaceae bacterium | reverse complement strand
CTGAGTAAGGTTGCTGAGCAGTTCTGGGCCGGTGCGGTTGATTTCCGAGCAGCGGGCAAAATGATCCGGCGCTGCTGGCATGTCTGTTAGCAGATCTACTTTGAAAGCATCCAGTTCGGTATGCTTGAGGGCATAGTTGTTTCTTTTTTCTGTGCCAATTGTACTCCACAGTTTGGCTGACAAAGCTTTCCCGCACAGGGAACCCATACCGTGGGCCGGGTATACTTCAACATGGTCGGGCAATTCCTTCAGGCGTTTAAGGCTGTCAAACAGCTTCTCTGCCAGTTCTTCTTCCCGGTTGGGAAACAGGTCCGGCCGTCCCACATCTCCGACCATCAGGGTGTCACCGGTAAAGGTTAAAACAGGGTCTTCCCCTCTTTCCAAATCTGTGACTACATAAACAGTGCAGTCGGGGGTATGGCCGGGAGTCTCCAGCAGTTTGAAGCGTAAACTTTCAATGGTGAACTCCTCTTCGTCAGCCAGCGCATGGTGCGGAAAAGTACAGTTGGCAATTTCGGGAGCGTAGATTTTTGCTCCTGTCAAGTCTGCCAGCTCCATGTGGCCGGAAATAAAGTCGGCATGAAGGTGAGTTTCCAGGATACCTGTAATTTCCATGCCAAATTCTTTGGCTTTTTCCAGGTAAACATTAATATCGCTGCGAATCGGATCTACCACGACACATTTACTTCCATTACCAACTACATACGAGCATTGTGCAATGCCCGGGGTGTAAATTTGTGCAAAATGCATATAAATACCTCCTGTAAGATTTTGTTGTTACTGCCAGATCAGTGTGATCACTACTGCTGCGGTCAGGCCGCATAAAGCTGTTAAAACCAGGCCAAAGCGCATAAATGAACTAACAGGAAACGGTGCTTTGCTTAAAACCATCAGGGCAGCCTGGTGAGTCGGCAGCAGCAGGGTTAAATTGGCACCTGCCGCTACTGCCATCAGGGCTGCAGCTGTTCCAAGGGTGCTGCCTGACGCAATGCCGACAGCAAGTGGAGCCATAAATACTGCGGATGCAGCATTATTTATGGCGTTGGACAGACCTGATGCCACGAACAATAACATGACTATCAGCCAGAAGGGCGGCAGGCCTTCTGTAAATTCGGCCAGCGCTGATGAGAGGAGATCTAAACTACCGGTGTGTTCCAGGACTTGTCCGATGCCGAGCATCGCTCCCAGGAAGAAAACGATTTTCAAGTCGATGCATTTATATGCATCCGGTAGTTTTAAGATCCCGGCAAAGACCATCAGCAGTGCTGCCCCGCCGAATCCGTAGGCTGGGTGCAGGAGACCTGAACTGACCGCTGCAATAGCCAAAATTAGTACGAGCAGGGTAAATTGCTTTTTTCTAGTTGAAAGCGGCGCAAAGCTTTTTGCTTCATATAGTTTGTCAGTTTCAATTGATTCGGTAGGATCATTTTCCTGGTCTTCTATATTTTCTTTTATATAGCCGCAATTTTCTCCTGCTGCCCCCGTGCCAGGGGTAATTCCACATGTTTTGCAGATTAGCCAGGTGAGCATCGCCACAGTAAACATGGCCAGCCCGTGCGGGGCATAGTCAAACATTCTAAATGATTGTCCGGTGGTCGAGAACATGTACGAGGCTATAATTATGTTTGGGGCACTGCCAATCAGGGTGATGGTGCCGCCTAAAATTGAAAACATGGCCAGCGGCAGTCCGAAAACGCCGGGACTCTGACCGGCTCTCCGGGCCATCCTGACTGCAGTAGGCAGCATTAAGCCGACAGCGCCAACATTGTTCATGATAGTTGACAGCAGGACACTGACGGAAGCAAGACTGATTACTTGCCCCCTCAGGCTTTGAACTCGCATGGCCAGGGTTTGTCCCAGCCCCTGCAGCAGGCCTGAATTTATCAGCCCCTGGCTGATAAAAAAGACAGTAATAATTGTGGCCAGGGCCGGGTGCCCGAATCCGGAAAAGACTATGTCCGGAGGAGCGATGCCGACTAACCCAAGGAAAATAAGGCCGGTCATGGCTATAATATCTATCCGAAATTGCCCTGAAGCGATGGCAGCTAGCGCTACAATCAGAACTGCCCAGGAAAGGATCTGCTCTACCCCAAAAGCTCACCTCACTTAATAGATGCTCTTAATTATTATAAGGCAAAATAATGAATACATAAAAAAAATATGAGTATAAATTCTTTGCAGTGAATCGGATGGAACCACCAGGCAGGCATTTTCCCGGCCGTAAGATAACCTTCAATTCTATTCCGTGTTTCTTCAGAAACTTCCGGAGCAGCTCTTTTGGTAAAGCTTTCTTCGCTGAGAACCGTCAGTAGCCAGTAAAACACGATACAGCCGGATTGAATACACTCCTTTTTAAGATATGGAAATTAATAAAACAGATTCGACGTCGAATCAAAAAAACCTTTATTGAGTATTTTTTATGAGGAATCCCAGGGGCTAATCACTTTAACTGGCCGGGGCAATATATAGCGCATATTCTAGTTGCCGGCCAGGGCATTAATTAAAATCTGCTTGTAGAGGGTAAATTCTCTAGAAGCCAGGATTGCTTTTGCCCTTGGGCGAGGAAGTGCTATTAACTGTTCCAGGGCGTTTCTTCCGGGCTGTTCGCTAATTACATAGATGCGGTCGGAAAGGTATATTGCTTCATCGATACTATGGGTGACAAAAAGAACCGATCGTTTGAAACGCTCCCAGATCTTAAGCAGCCAATCCTGCATGCTTTCCCTGGTCAGGGCGTCAAGGGCGGCAAAGGGCTCATCAAGCAGCATTAAATTGCTTTCAATGAGCATAGTCCGCATCAGAGCAGCCCTCTGGCGCATGCCTCCTGAAAGCTGATGAGGATAGTAATTTGCAAAGCCTTGCAGTCCAAAAACAGGTAGCATTTCATCTACGCGGGCATAGGCCTCTTTTTTATCTGATTTTGCTGCCAGAAGGGGCAGGGCGGCATTTTGTCTAAGCGTTTTCCAGGGGAACAGAAGATCCTGCTGCGGCATGTACCCGACAAGGTGTGGCTGCCCGGTTATATCGAGACCATTGATTATAACTTGCCCCTGGTCCGGTTTTAGAAGGCCGGCAGCTATTTTCAGGATAGTACTTTTTCCTGATCCGCTTGGTCCCAATACCGCTACGAATTCCCCCTTTTTAACATGAAGAGATATGTTATCCAGCACTGCAAGGCGCTGTTCTCCCGAGTAGTAAGTAGCGCTTACTTTATCTATAAGAAGCTTATTGATAGAGCTCACCTCAAGAATTCGTTAGTAAAGCCTTCATCTACATCCGGCATTTTTTCGATCAAATTATGGTCGTAAAGCCACTGGCTGTAAGCTTCCCAGGTTTCTTTTTCCTGTAGTCCCCATACCTCGGCATCAGCCTGGTACTTATCCGCCAGCCACTCCTGGCTGGCCATGACCAGTACTTCATCAAGTTCCGGGGCGTGGGTAAGCAGGTGCCGGGCTGCTTCTTCCGGGTTTTCGGCAGCCAGTTGATATCCTTTAGCCGTAGCACGCATAAACCGCTTTATCAATTCAGGATTGTCGGCAATCAGGCCTTCGCCGCTGATTAAGATGGGCGTATAATAATCAAGGGCCGGTTCTTCCTCCCGCAATTCTATAAAGTTAAGCTCCATTCCTTTCAATTCCGCTTCGATTCCCGTCCAACCATAGTAAATCCAGGCAAAATCTGCTTCCCGTTCAATGACGATCAAGGAATCGACTTCGCCGGTGGTAATAATATCGACCTCTTCAAAGTTCGCACCATACTTTTCCATTAAGGCCCTGATCGTGGCTTCTTCCACCGGTGAGCCCCAGCCTCCATAGCTTTTTCCCTCAAAATCGGCAGGGGTTTCTATTGCCCGTTCCTTCAGTGAAGCAAAACCGGAAGTGTTCTGCTGGATAATAGCGCCAATAGAAACCACCGGTAAATCGCTTAAACGGGCAAAAGTTACCTCTTCCTGGTAGCTTATACCAAATTCAGCCTGCCCGGCGGCAACCATTTGGACAACACTGCCCGGGGCCTCGATTACCTCTACATTGAGACTTTCTTCATCGTAGAAGCCTTCTTCGATTGCTGCATAAATACCGCTGTAGTTAGTATTTGGTGTCCAGTCGAGCAGCACCGTAACCTGGCCTGGTTCATCGGGAGCTGCGGGGCTGCATCCAATTGGTAACAGCAATAGTAACAGGAACAATAAAGCCGTAAAAAAATGCTTTTTATGAAATGTACCCATAGTAATCAATCCTCCGTTAAGTTTTCTGATTTTCTATTCCAGGGCATAGCCAGCCACCCGCATGCCTCAACCAGTTTAAAAAAAACAAGGCTCAAAACAACTACAACAATAATCGAGGCAAAAACGTCGCTGGTGCGAAAAGAATTCATTGCCCTGAGCATGTAGATTCCTAAACCGGCCCTGGCCCCAAGCCACTCTCCGATTATTGCCCCCAGCACACTGTATGTGGCGGCAATTTTAAGGCCCGAGAAGAAGTAGGGCAGGGCAGAGGGCAGCTGTACAGAGTGCATGATCATCCAGCGGTCGGCCTGCATAGTCTGCATTAAATCTATGGCCTCGGGGTCGACCTGGCCGAAACCTTCGACAAGGTTAACGGCCAGCGGGAAAAAACAGACCAAGGCTACAATCAGGATCTTTGGCAATAACCCTACTCCAAACCAGATCAGCATTATAGGCGCCAGGGCGAAAATAGGTATAGCCTGGGATATAACCAGCACAGGGTAAAGAGCCTGTTTTAAAAATTTCCAGCGGTCCATTGCTATTGCCAGCAGCATCGCTACAAGGACAGCCAGGGTCAACCCGCCCAGTACTGCAGTGAGAGTAACCCTGGCATGATCCATTAAAAGCAAGTAGTTGTCAGCCAGGGCCAGGGCTATAGCCGAGGGAGCGGGCAGGATAAACTCAGGCACATCAATAGCCTTAGATATTAATTCCCAGAGGAGCACAACAACCGTTAAAAGTGCCGCAGCCGGCAGGT